>NZ_JBEZUT010000072.1:0-30068 GCF_040636595.1 Kitasatospora sp. NPDC036755 | reverse complement strand
GTGGGGGGGGGTGGTGGGGGGTGGGGGGCCCCGCGCCGCCCCCCCCCCCAACCCTCCCCCCCGTCCGGTTCCTAGGACACGCCCTGGCGGCTCTCGTAGTGGCTCGGGCGGCCGTCGCGCAGCACCAGGCGGCCGAGTCGTGCGGCCTCCTCGCTGCGCAGCAACTCCCGCTCACCGTGGGAATGCTGGAGCACCGCGGAGTGCCAGGGCGTGGTCCAGGAGTCAGCCGCGGCCAGCAGCCGGATGCCGAACTTGGAAGCCCCGGCCGGCTGCGGGTGGATCGAGAGCCGGACGGCGCGCGGGTGGTGTTCGGCGATCAACTCGCCCCAGGCCCGGCTGCGCTGGATCACGCCGTAGGCGCGGCGGCGGCACTCCCGCTGAAGGGCGGAACGGGTGCCGGTGAAGCCGACGGTGTCCTCGGTGAGGAAGCGGGTGATGCCCCGGTAGAGCCGCAGGGTCTCCTCCTCGGTCAGCACCTGTTCGCGCAACTCCTCGACGCTCGGCGCGTACCGGGCGTGCACCCGGGAGCGCTTCTCGTCGTACGGGAGGTCGCCGAGGACGGCCCGCAGGTCGAAGGTGTCGAGATGGGTGAGGCCCTCGCGGGCGATCATGGCGGTCAGGGCGTCCGAATAGGCGTCTATGTGGTCGTCCGGGACGTTGATCAGGTCGCCGAAGACGTGGCCGTCGGAGCAGATCAGGATGCGGGCGCCGGGTGCGTGCAGGCGGCCGATCTCGGCGCACAGCCCGTCGAGGAAGGTCAGCGACAGCCGTTCGCCCTCGTCGGGCAGGTGGCCTAGCACCTTCGCCGGGTTCGGCGACTTGCAGGGGAAGCCGGGCAGGGACAGCACGATCGGTTCGCCGGCGGCGATGAAGTCCGCCAACTGTGCCAGCTGGACCGGGAAGTGCTCCGGGCGGGCGTCGAACTCCGGGTCCGAGGCGCGCCGGTGCGGCAGCAGCAGGCCGAGGACGCGGGCGGCGAGCCGCTCGGCCGAGGGGCGGTCCTGGAAGGCCGTCATGCCGGGGGTGGCGGCGCTGCCGGTGATGCCGGCAAGGACGGCAGGGACGACAGGGACGGCAGGGGTGGCAGGGGTGGCAGCGGTGGCGGGCGGCGCGGGGGTGGCGGCAGGGGCGGTGCCGACGGGCGGCATGGTGGGTCCTCCACGGAAGGCGGTTCGGTACGGGCTGCGGACGGGACGGGCGGAGGCGGCTGCTCCGGTCGCCCGGGAGCGGTCAGCGGCGGCGGTCGTAGGCGACCGGCAGCCGGTTCACCCCGCGCGCCAGGACGGCGGGGATCCAGGCCAGGTCCGCCAGGCCGTCGCCGGGCACCTCGGCCGGGCGCAGGCCGGGCAGCCGGGTGAGCAGGGTGGCGAGCGCGGTCTGGAGCTCGGCCCGGGCCAGTGCGGCACCGGGGCAGTAGTGGACACCGTGGCCGAAGGCGAGGTGGGCGTTCGGCGTGCGGTCGAGGTCGAGGCCGTCGGGCTCCGGGAACTGCGCGTCGTCGCGGTTGGCGGCGCAGAGCGAGACGATCACCGAGTCGCCGGCCGGGACGGTGGTGCCGAACAGGTCGCTGTCCTCGGCGAAGAACCGCCAGGTGGTGAGCTCGAACGCGGCGTCGTGGCGGAGCAGTTCCTCCACCGCGCGGGCGATCCGGCCGGGCTCGTCGACGCCCTCGCGCAGCCGGGCGAGCTGCTCGGGGTGGCGCAGCAGGGCGACCAGCATGGTGGTGATCTGGTTGGTGACCGGCTCCTGCCCGGCGACGAGCAGCTGGAACACCATCGAGTCGAGCTCCGCGCGGCTCAACTCGCCCGCGTCATGGGCGGTCACGAGCCGTCCCAGCAGGTCCTCCTGGGCCGTCCAGCCGGGCTCCCGGCAGTCGGCGCGCTTGCGGGCGACGACATCGGCGATGTACGTCTGGAGGCCGCGCAGCCGCGCCTCGTACGCCGGGCGGCCGGGATCCTGCGGGCCGACCGGCTGGACCACCTTGCCCCAGTCCCGGTCGAAGCGCTCCGCCAACTCGGCGGGCAGGCCGATGACTTCGGCGAGCACCCGGAAGGGGTAGTGGGCCGCGAAGCCGGCCACCAGGTCCGCGCCACCCGACTCCGGCAGCTCGTCCACCAGGGCGTCGGCCAGCTCCCGGAACCGGGGGCGCAGCGACTCCACGCGGCGCGGGGCGAAGGCGTCCAGCACGAGCCGGCGCATCGAGGTGTGCTTGGGCGCGTCCTGGTGGAGCAGGTGGACCTGGAGCTGCGAGTGCTGCGGCTCGGGCATGATCGACGCGAGCCTGCGCCAATTGTCGTTGCCCAGTGCGTGGTTCTTGCCGAGCCGTGGGTCGTTGAGGGTCGCGTGGGCGGCCCGGTAGCCGGTGACCAGCCAGGCGTGGATGCCGCTCGGGAACTCCACCCGGTGCACCGGTCCGGCCTCCCGCATCCGCTGGTAGAGCGGGTAGGGGTCGCGCTTGTACGCCGGGCCGTACAGCGGGACGGGGGAGGGGAGTTCGTCGTGGCCGTACGGGCAGCGCGGGGCGTCGTCGGTGGCGGCGGCCGGTTCGGTGGTCGCGTCGGTCATCTGGGGTCCTTCGGTCCTTCGGTGCGTGGCGTGGCGTGGCGTGGCAGTGCTTGGCGTTGCGCGGGGGTGCGGGGGTGCGGGAGTGCGGACGTGGCGGGTGGTGGAGCGGTCAGGATCCGGGGCCGCGGCGGCGGTGCGGGGCGAGCAGGGCCACGGCGGTGGCCGCGACGAGGGCGGCCAGGGCGATCCCGGTGCGGGTCCCGGGGGTGTCGCGGGTCCCGGCCAGGGCGGCGGCGGTGCCGAGGGCCGGGCCGAGCGCGAAGCCGAGGCTGCGGGCGAGTTGGACGGCGGAGCCGGCGGTGGCGAGCTTCCCGGGCGGCGAGGAGGACATCACCAGGGCCTGGGTGGGACCGCCGTTGAGGCCCATCCCGGCCCCGGCGAGGGCGAGCCGCGCGGCGATCTCGGGCGCGGACCAGCCGCTGTCCAGCGGGACCAGAAGGGCGAGGCCGAGGGTGGTGACGGCAGCGCCGGTGAGGGCGGTCGGGCGGGCGCCCCAGCGGTCGGCGAGCCGGCCGCCGACCCGGCCGGCCAGCACCATGCCGAGCGGGAACGCCAGCATGGTGAGCGCGGTGGCGGTGGCGCTCTCGCCCCGGGGGCCGCGCAGGTGCTGGGCGAGCAGGTAGTGACAGGCCGCGAAACCGGCGGCGAGTGCGAGCACCGAGGCATTGGCCCTGGCCGTCCCGGCGGCCCGGAGCACCTCGGCCACCGGCCGCCCGCCCGGGCGGCGCAGCCAGAACAGGACCGGCGGTACGGCGGGCAGCAGGAGCAGCAGCCACAGTGGGGACTTCGGGGCCAGGGTGAGCCCGAGCAGGACGGCGGCCACCGCGGCGCCGATCAACGCGGCGTCGCCGAGCGACGACCGGTCGGGCGGCCGCAGCCCGCCGCGGCGCGGGGCGTGGCGCCGCACGATCAGGACGGCGGCCAGGCAGACCGGCAGCTTCACCAGGAAGATCGCCCGCCAGCCCAGGTGGTCCAGCAGCAGACCGCCGACCACCGGGCCGGTGACGGCGCCCAGCGGGCCGAGGGTCGCGGGCACGCTCATCGCCCGGCCGCGCAGCTCGGGCCGGACGGAGGTCGCGGCGAGCACCGGCATCAGGACGAAGAGCACCGCGCCGAAGGCGCCCTGGAACAGCCGGGCGGCGATCAGCCAGCCGGCCCACGGGGCGCAGGCGGCCAGCACGCTGCACAGGGCGAAGCAGCCGACCGCGAGCAGCAGGGCCGAGCGGGTGCCGACCTGGTCCAGCCACCGACCGGCGGGCAACAACAGGGCGACGAGCGGGAGTTGGTATCCGAGCACGGCCCACTGGGCGACCCCGGGGGAGACGTGCAGGCCGGCCGAGATGTCGGTGAGCGCGAGGTTGACCACGTTCATGTCGAGCATCGTGACGAAGGACAGCAGGCCGGCGGCGACGACGAGGCTCCAGCGGTCGACCGGCTGTTGCTGACGATCCGTCAGGGGTGGGGAGGTCGGGGTGGGTTGCGCGGTCATGAAGTCCCTCCGTCTCCCGTGCTGCCGGACCGGGCTCCGCCTCGGCGGCGGGGTCCGGTACAGCAGTCGGTGGCGCGGGGGATCCGGTTCCGAACACTTGGGGGATTTCTTTTCGCGGCCGGCGGCGGCGGAGGTTGGAGAGGCCCGGGGTGGGAGGTCGGGGACGGTCGGCCGGAGGCGACTGGCGACTTTCAGCGAACAGGTGACAGATTTCGAAATCTGTCGTCTGTCATCTGTTCGCTGTCGGTCGTCGATTGTCCGCCGTCCGCCGCCCCCGTCCGTCACTCAGCAGGCGGTCGCGAGTTCCCCGGCCTCGGCGGCGCGCAGGCGTGCCACCAGTTCCTCCCGTGCCCGGGCGACCCGGGACCGGACGGTCCCGACGGGGCAGCCGGCGACCTCGGCCGCCTCGGCGTAGCTCAGGCCGACCACCTGGGTCAGCACGAAGGCCTCCCGCCGCTGGGCGGGCACCCGGTCCAGCAGGTCGTCCAGCGCGATGCCGTCCTCGAAACCGGCCGTCGGCGCTCCGCCCTGTCGCTCCGCCGCCTCCTGCCAGTCCGGCAGCGCCGCACAGCGCGGGCGGGAGGCCGCCATCCGGTACCGGTCGATCACCGTGCGCCGGGCGATCGACAGCAGCCAGGTGCGGGCCGAGGAGCGTCCCGCGAACGAGGGCAGGCCGCGCAGCGCGCGCAGGAAGGTCTCCTGGGCGAGGTCGTCGGCGGACTGCACGTCGGTCAGGTGGGCGACGAAGCGCCAGACGTCCCGCTGGGTCGCCCGGACGAAGGCCTCGACGTCGGCGGCCCGCCCGGAGCGGGCGGTCAGTGCCAGGGCGGTGAGCTGTTCGTCATCCACGGCGGCCCCCCACCCGGCCGGTCCCGGCGCCACGGCCGTGCGGGACGATGGTCGTATGAGATGCGCGCAGTTCCGTACCGCTCTGTCCGCCCGGCTCGACGGTGAACCGAGCGGTCTGCCGGAGGTCCGGCTGGACAAGCACGTCGCGCGCTGCGCCGGTTGCCGGGACTGGCTGACCCGGGCCGAACGGCTGCGCGGTCGGGTACGGGCGGGCGCCGCCGACGGGCCCTCGCCCGAGTGGTCGGCCGGGCTGCTCGCCCGCCTGGGCGAGGACCGGCCGGGAGGCCGCGGTCCGGACGACCCGCGAGGCGTCGAACGATAGGCGGAGTGGACGGGTCGGGCGCGTCCGGAGGGGCGTGAACGGTGGGACGGGGGCGCCGGCCGGAGCCGGAGCGCCGTCGAAGTCAGACATGGGATGGTCCCGAGGGGAAAGGCGGGGGGCGGCGCCGCGCAGCGCGGCGCCGTCGGCGTCCATGGGCAGCCGCGCGGCGCGCCGGACCCCTGGGGGATTCGGCGGCGGACGCGGGCCCGCACCCTGACGGCACGACGACGCTGGGCGTGACCGTGCGGCAGGGCGACCTGCCCGCCGGGAGCGTCCCGGACGGCCGGAGGCGGCCGGGAGGATCGGGAAGAGGGCGGCGGGCGCGTCAGCAGGCGAGGGCGAACGCCGGCGGACCGCGCCGGACCACGGCATGCGTCAGCAGCACCGAACGCGTCGGCCGGGCCCGGTCGGCGGCCGGGCGGGGCGGCGTGGGCGCCCGGTAGCCGAAGGGGCGCGCGAAGAGCGCCAGCAGCGGGAGCGGCAGCGCCCCCGCCACCACCGCGCCGAGCGCGCCCAGCAGCTCGAAGAGCCGGACCAGCGCCGCGTCACCGCGCCAGAGCAGGAGCGCGCAGGCCAGCGCGGCGAGCACGTGGGCGGCGGTCATCCCCAGCGACATGCCGTGGGACATTCCGTGCGCCATGTCGTGCGCCGGTGCGCTCGTCGCGTCCTGCGCCGGGCCGTACGACCCGGCGCCCGGAAGGGCGCCGTGGAACGTTCCGTCGGGCATCACGTGCGGGCCGTCGGGCATCCCCGTCATCCCGGGCAGGCCCGCGTCCACGGCGGTCGTGCCCGCGCCCCCGTGGTGCGTACCCGCGATCGGCCGCAGGCTGCCGGCGCTCGGCGGGACGTCCGGATCGATGCCCGCCATCCGCGCGAGTTCGACCGGGGAGAGCCCGCCGGTTGCCCGGTCGGGGTTGCAGAGCAGGAGGGTGGCCCAGTCCGTGGTGGCGAGTCGGCCGAGGCCGCCGGGCCCTCGGGAGAGCGCCCCGGCCTGCTCGAACAGCTGGTGCAGCGCGGTCTGCGCCACGATCATCCAGAGGCTGATCACCCCGAGCCCGCGCTGCTTTCCGGCCAGCAGCCAGGTCAGTCCGAGGACCGCCCCGAAGCCGCCGGTCAGGACCGTCGGCGAGACCCCGGAGCCGGCCATGGCGACGTGCGCGGTGGCAGCCATCGCCACGCACAGCGCGGCGAAGACCGCGGCGCGCAGCAGGCGGATCCGGTCGGTCATCACGATGGCACTCATCGTCGCACTCGCTCTGCCCGGCCCGTACCGCACCCTCCGGTCTTGGCCGGTTCCGTGCCGTGAGACCATGCCCGGCCGCCCGTCCCGCGGCCTGTGCCGGCGCGGCCGGATCGCCGCTCGGCCAGGGCGCCGGCGTGGCCTTCGGCCCGGCCCGCCGTCCGGCGTGTCGGGCCGAACAACTGCTCGTACGACCATCGGGGCGGTTTGACAGCGCGACTCCCGTGCTCACTAAATGTGCACCACCCAGTACGGTGCGTATCGGGACGATGTCGTCCACAAACAGGGAGGTCCGGCCTTGGAGACCCCGACGGATACCTCGGCGCCCATTGCCGACAGTGCCAAGTCCGCCCCCGCGGAGCCGACCGTCCCACAGCAGGCGACGGGCCCGAAGCGGGCGAAGGCCCCGGCCGAGGCCGCGGAGCCCGGCGACCGGGCCCGAACCGTCGAGGCGCCTGAGGCCGTCGAGGCGTCCGAGGCCGTCGAGGCGTCCGAGGCCGCTGAACCGGCCGGAACCGGGAAGCCCGCCGGAACCACAGAGGAGGCCGAAGCCGCGAAGGCGGCCGGAGCCGCAGAACCGGTCGAAGCCGCAGAACCGGCCGGAGCCGCGGAGCAGGCCGAATCCACAGAACCGGCCGGAGCCGCGGAGCAGGCCGAATCCGCAGATCAGGCCGACTCCCCCGGATCCGCCGACCCGGTCACCGGCGACCCCGCCGAGCCCGCCGACCCCGCCAAGCCCGCCGAGCCCGCCGACGCGGCTCAGCCCTCCACTCCGCCCGCGTCCGCCGACCCCGCGTCCGCCGACCCCGTGTCGGTCGATCTCGCCGACCCCGGCTTCTGGCAGCTGCCCGCCCCCGCCCGCGCCGCCGCCTTCGCCGAGCTGCGCCGCCGCCCCGGCCCGGTGTTCTTCGGCGACCGCGCCACCGGCCGAGGCTTCCACGCCCTGGTCCGTCACGCCGACGTGGTCGAGGCCAGCCGCACGCCCGGCGTCTTCCTCAGCGGTCCCGGTGTGACCACCCCCGCCCCGGCCCGCTGGGTCCGGCTGCTGTTCGGCGACTCCATGGTCAACCTCGACGACCCCCGCCACGCCCAGCTGCGCCGGATCGTCTCGCGGGCGTTCACGCCCCGGCTGCTCGACCGGGTCGAGGAGGACGTCCGGCGGATCAGCACCGACCTGGTCGACCGGATCGAGCGGGAGCGGCCGGAGGACTTCGTGACCGCGGTCGCCGCCGAACTCCCGTTCCAGGTGATCTGCGCCATGATGGGCATCCCGGAGCGGCCGCGCCGCACCATCCTCGAACTGGTCAACCGGAGCTCCGAGGACATCGGGGTGGCCCGCCCGCTGCGCCGCGGGCTCCGGGTGCCCGGGCGCGGGCTCCGGGCGCTGGCCCGGATGCAGGGCATCGTCGCGGGGATCGGTCGCCAACGCAGGCGTCGGCCGGAGGAGGACCTGATCTCCGCGCTGGTCACCGCCGACCTGGACGGCCGTCGGCTCACCGGGCGCGAACTGGGCGCCTTCTTCAGCCTGCTGCTGGTCGCCGGGGTCGAGACCACCCGCAACGCGCTGGCCCACGGCCTGCACCTGCTGACCGCCCACCCCGAGCAGCGCGCCCTGCTGCTCGAGGACCTCGACGGGCGGCTCGGCGGCGCGGTGGACGAGATGATCCGCCACGCCACGCCGATCATCCAGTTCAACCGGACCCTCGCCGTGGACCACGAGCTGGGCGGCGCCGGCGGCCCGCTGCTGCGGGCGGGAGAGAGGGTCGCGCTGTTCTACGGTTCGGCCAACCGCGACGAGGACGTCTTCCCCGACCCGGATGTCTTCGACATCACCCGCACGCCCAACTCCCACCTCGGCTTCGGCGGTGGCGGTCCGCACTACTGCCTCGGTGCGCACCTGGCCCGGCAGGAGATGACGGTGCTGTTCCGCGAGCTGTTCACCCGGCTGCCCGAGGCGAGGTCGGTCGGCGAGCCGCAGCTCGTCCCGTCCAGCTTCGACCACCGCGTGCGCTCGCTGCGCTTCACCTTCTGAAGCGAACGTCTTCCGAACCGGACGTCCGGGCCGCTCCGTTCCCCCGGAGCACCCGGACGTCCGGAGTGCCTAGCCGGCCGGTTCCCAGACCGCGTGGTCGTGCGCGAACAGGACCCGGCTCGGCCCGTGCCCAGCCACCCGGTCGAGCCAGGAGCGGTACCCGGGCAGCGGCGGGGCCGCACCCTCGCGTGCCGCCCGCCGGGCGAGCACCGCCTGCCCGTACTCGGAGGCGAAGTCGTAGGCCTGTCCGGCCAACAGGACCGGCCCGGTGCCGGGGCGGTCGACCAGCAGGGACTGGTGGCCCCCGGTGTGGCCGGGGGTGGGGAGCACCCGCACGCCCGGCCACACCTCGGCCTCGCCGTCCAGCTCGCGGTACTCGGCGCCGGGGAAGTCGACCAGCGCGTCGATGGTGTACCCGCCGCGCCGGGCGGTGGCCAGCTCGTCCGCCTGGACCAGGACGGGCGTGCCGGCGAACAGCGGGTTGCCGCCGCAGTGGTCGAAGTGCAGGTGGCAGTTGACCACCAGGTCGATGTCGGCGACGGCTACCCCGGCGGTGGCGAGCGCCTCCGGCAGCGGGCGGCGGACCGGACGGTAGTGCGCCTCGGTCTCCGGCTCGCCGCCACCGATCCCGGTGTCGAAGAGCAGCAGCCCCTCCGGGCGTCTGACCAGGTACGCGAGCACGGGCTCCACGCGCGGCTCCGGGCCGCCCGTCTCGGTGGCCGGCCGGATGATGTACCCCAGGTCGAGACGGCGGATCACGCGCAATTCAGCCCCCATGCCTTGTCGCAGTGCGTCGCCCTGGCCCCGTACGGGCGGCCGTGCGGGCCCCCGGTTCGCACCCTACCTGCCGACCGGCAGCCCCCGGTCGGCCTTCACCTGCTTCATCGTCAGGTGCGAGTTGACCTGTGCGATGCCCGGCAGACCGGAGAGCACGTCGGTGATGAAACGCTCGTACGCGGCGATGTCGGCGACCGCGATGCGGAGCAGGTAGTCGGGCTCGCCGAACAGCCGGTGGGCCTCCACGACCTCCGGCAGCTCGGCCACCCGGCGCTCGAACTCGGCGACCGTCACCTGGTCCTCGTGGCGCATGGTGATCGTCACGAAGGGCTGGAATCCTCGTCCGACCGCCGCGCCGTCCAGCACCGCCCGGTAGCCGCGGATCACGCCGTCCTGTTCCAGTTGGCGCACCCGGCGCAGGCAGGGGGAGGGGGTGAGGTCCACCCGGGAGGCCAGCTCGGCGTTGGTGAGGCGCCCGTCCTGCTGGAGCTCGCGCAGGATGCTGCGGTCGATTCGGTCCATGGCGCAACATTCTGCCAAAGCGCCGCTCCGACCTGCGGAAAGTCGCCATCGCGTGCCAGCCCGATCCGGCTACCTTCAGTGACCGCACCGGCTGCCGGGGCCGCCCGGCCGTGCGCCGGGGCACCCCTGGCCCACTACCGGAGCCTTCCCGGCCCACGCCGGGAGACCCCCGGCCGATCCGCCGGGCCCCACCGCGACGAGCACGACAGGCCACGCCCACGCCCATGGACACCCACGCCCTCCTCCTCTTCCTCGGAGTCGACCTGCTGCTGGTCTGCACCCCGGGCCCCGACTGGCTCTACATCGCCGCCCGGGGCCTCGGCCAGGGCCGGCGCGCCGCGCTGATCGCGGTCGGCGGGGTCTGCGCCGGGTACGCCGTCCACACCCTGCTCTCCAGCGCCGGACTGGCCGCCGCGCTGCGCGCCGTTCCGGCCGCCCTGCCCGTGCTGCGCCTCACCGGCGCCGCGTACCTGTTGGTGCTGGCCGTCATGATGCTGATGGCGCTGCGCAAGGGCGGGGGCGCCGCCGCCCTGGCGGAGCCCAAGCCGCAGCCCACCGCGACGGTGCTGCGCCAGAGCATGCTGACCGCGCTGCTCAACCCGAAGGGGCTGCTGCTCTACCTCTCCCTGGTGCCGCAGTTCGTCGACCCGGACGCCGCGCTGCCGGTCGGCGGGCAGGTGCTCGCGCTCGGCTCGCTCAACGTGCTGGCCTGCGCGGTGGTGTACGGGCTGGTCGCGTACGCCAGCGGGCGGCTCGGCGGCCGGTTCGGCGGCACCCCGCGGGCGGCCCGCCGGATGACGGTGGTCTCGGCGGTGCTGCTGATGCTGGTGGCGGGCGTCACGGCGAGCGCCTGAGAACGGGAGCACAATGCCGGGCATGACTGATCGTCGTTCGTTGCCGGCGGGATCCCCAGGAACGACCGGGATCACCGGTCAGCCCGGTACCACCGACAAGGCCGGAACCACCGGAAATCCCGGAACCACTGGCACCACCGGCACTGCCGGCACCACCGGAAATCCCGGAACCACTGGCACCACCGGCACTGCCGGCACCACCGGAGGCCCCGGACACCTCGACCGCCCGACCGCCCACGCCTGGGCGGCTCTCGGCGGACCGCCCGAGCTGCTGGAACGGGTGACCTTCCACGGCCCGGAGGACGTCCTGCCCTCCGGGCTGCCGGTGCGCCGGCTCGCCCGGGCCGCCGTGGCCGTCTGCTCGCTGGCCGCCGCCGAGCTCGCCGCCCATCGCGGCGGCGGGCCCGTCCCGGCCGTCCGGGTCGACCAGGGCGCCGTCGCCACCGCCTTCGTCAGCGAGCGGCACCTGACGGTCGACGGCCGTGCGCCCGTCACCTTCGCCCCGCACTCCGGCTTCTGGCGCACCGCCGACGGCTGGGTCCGCACCCACGCCAACTACCCGCACCACCGCTCCCGGCTGCTCGCCGTGCTCGGCCTCGCCGCCGACGCCGGGCCCGAGCAGCTCGCCGAGGTGCTCGGCAGGCTGCCGGCCGAGCGGATCCAGGAGCGCGCGTACGAGGCGGGGGCTCTCGCGGTGGCTGTCACGCCGGTGAGCGAGGCCGTGCACCCCCTCGTGGAGCACCGGGAGGTCGGCGCCCTCGCCGGAGCCGCGCCGGTGCGCCCGCTCGGCGGGTCCCCGGTGGACCGGCCCGCCGCCGGGATCAGGGTCCTCGACCTCACCCGGGTGATCGCCGGTCCCGTTGCCACCCGTACCCTCGCCCTGCTCGGCGCCGACGTCCTGCGGGTCGACTCGCCCCGGCTGCCCGAGGCCGACGACGCCCACGCCGACACGGGCTTCGGCAAGCGCTCCACCCGCCTCGACCTCGCCGAGCCGACCGACCGCGCCGCCTTCGAGGACCTGCTCGCCACCGCCGACGTCCTCGTCACCGCCTACCGCCCCGGCGCCCTCGACGTCCACGGGCTCGGCCCGGACGCCCTGTTCGCCCGCCGCCCGGACCTGGTCCTCGCCCAGCTCTGCGCCTGGGGCTGGACCGGTCCCCGGGCCGGATGGCGGGGCTTCGACAGCCTGGTCCAGGCGGGCGTCGGCATCGCCGCCCACGAGGCCGCCCCCGACGGCCGCCCCGGCGTGCTGCCCGCCCAGGCCCTCGACCACGGCACCGGCTACCTCCTCGCCGCCGCCGTCCTGCGCTCCCTCACCGACCAGCGCACCCGCCGCCCCGGCGGCCGCCACCTGCGCTTCTCCCTCGCCGGTACGGCCTCCTGGCTGCTGCACGGGATCGAACCGGAGGCACCGCGGGGGGCCTCGTCCGAGCCGTACGACCCTGCCCGGTGGCTGGCCGAGACCGACTCCGCGTACGGGCGGCTGCGCCACGCCCTGCCGCCGATCGGGTACGAGGGGGCGCCCGCCGACTGGTCGCGCCCGCCCGGGCGCTGGGGAACGGACGAGCCGGTCTGGCTCTGAGGACGCCGGGCGAACGGTGTCCGAGGCGTCTGGCAGCATCCTCGTCATGACCGCACACGCCACCGACTACACCTGGTTCGCGCAGCGCTACCCCGTCCTGGGCGAGGCCCACTGCCTCACCCAGGTCCAGGGGATCTCCGCCGACGAGCTGCTGCGCCGCTTCGACGCTCTGCCCGGCCGGGAGGTCACGGGGCTGGACGCGGTGGTCGCGGCCTGGGAGTCCTTCGAGGACGGGGAGGACGAGCAGGACGAGGAGGACGAGGAGGACGAGGAGGACGAAGAGACCGGGGATGACGAAGAGGTCGGGGAGGGCGAGGACGCCGGGGCGCTGCCCGGCGCGGCTGACGACCGCCTGTTCGTCGCCGTCACCGAGCTCGACGGCTGGGCGATCGGCGTGGAGCCGTTCGGCTACCTCGGCACCCTGGACGAGATCCTTCCCCGGCTCGGCGAGGGCACCCGGCTGGTCTCGCACTTCCGCAACTCCATGGCGGTCGACCACTTCCACTGGTGGGAGCACGGCATCCGGCGGCTCCACTTCGAGCCGCTCTTCCCGGGGCAGCGGGACGGTTCGGACGCCGAGGCCCCGGGCGTTCCCGAGCTGCTGACCGCCTGCGGTTTCGACCTGGAGACGGAGTCGCACGCGCTGTGCGGCGAGGCCGCGTTCGCACTGGCCGAGCGGCTGACCGACGTCCGGCTCGACCCGGACCGGCTGGAGTCCGCCACCTTCCGGATCGGCTACGCGCCCCGCCCGTGACCGGTTCCGGCAAGCCGTGAGGCCGTGCCCCGGCGGGACACGGCCTCGGCGCACACTCGGTGCAGTTGACGCAGGTGACGCAGCCGTCGGTGCGGTGTGTGCGGTCGGCGCGGTCGGTGCGCAGGCGGTCAGATCCCCGAGGGGATCCGCTTGGCCCGGCTGCGGACCTGGATCGCCGTCACGATCTCGATCAGGCCCAGGATCACCAGCCAGCACCCGGCCAGCACGGTCAGCGCGGCGATCGAGCCGACCGGCCAGACCATCAGCAGCACGCCCGCCAGGGTGTTCGCCACACCGGCGAAGGCCTGCCAGCCGCGGGCCGGCATCAACGGGTCGGAGATCGCGGCGGCGAGCTGGGTGATGCCGCGGAACAGCCAGCCGATCCCGATCCAGAGAGCGAGCAGCAGCAGCGACTGCACTGCGCTGCGGAAGCAGAGCAGCCCCAGCAGCACACAGATCGCGCCACTGATGAAGGCCAGGACCCGCAGAGCGGTGGTGGAGTGGGTGCCGAACGCGGCGACCAACTGGACGATGCCGATCACCAGCAGGTAGAGGCCGAACAGGACGCCCACCACCAGGAGCGTCTCCCGGGGCCAGACGAAGACCACGATCCCGAGGGCGAGCGAGGCGAGTCCGGCGACCAGCAGGACTTGCCAGGCCGCCTTGGCGAGCAGTCCGAGCGGGCCCTGGACCGGGGTGCCGTCGGGGGTGATGATCGGAGGGGCCACGGTGGCGTACTCCTCGGGCTGACGCCGGGCGACGGGTGGCCGGTGGCGTGCTGGTCGGTGACGACGCAGGACGGGCGGGGGCGGGTCGGCCGGCTGACGGGCAGGGAACGAACCCCAGCCTCTCCGCGCCACCGTGTGGCCGCGCGCCGGATACGGCCGTTCGGGTGATCCGCCGCAGTCGCCGGAATGTCATCCCCCGGACACTCGGCGCCCATATCGTCGGCCAGTATGACTTCTGAAGGGTGGGGGACCCCTCCGGTCGAGCCGATCAGCCAGCACTACATCGTCTGCGGGGGCAACGCGCTGGCCCACCGACTGGTCCGGGAGCTCGTCGAGCACTACGAGGTCCCGGTCGTCGTCCTGGTCGCCGACCGAACCCGTGACCACGCGCCGCAGATCGAGCAACTCTCCGGCGTCGCCGCGGTCGTGGAGTACGCGAGCGTCACCGAGGAGGCGCTGCGCGCGGTGTCCATCGGCACCGCGCGCGGTCTCGCCCTGGTCGAGGGGAGCGACCAGGAGAACATCCACGCCGCGCTCAGCGCC
This sequence comes from Kitasatospora sp. NPDC036755, assembly GCF_040636595.1. Lineage (NCBI taxonomy): Bacteria > Bacillati > Actinomycetota > Actinomycetes > Kitasatosporales > Streptomycetaceae > Kitasatospora > Kitasatospora sp. NPDC036755. The sequence continues at coordinate 15,811 of NZ_JBEZUT010000072.1, read as the reverse complement.
CAGAACCACAACCCGGACATCCGCATCGTGTTCCGGATGTTCAACCAGCGGCTCGGCGAGAACATCGAACGACTGCTCAAGAACGGCGCCGCGCTCTCCGGCTCCGCCACCGCCGCTCCGGCCTTCGCCTCCGCGGCGCTCGGTCGACCCAACTCGGTGGAGATCGAAGGGCGTTACCTGCACATCGCGTTCGACGACGACATCACCTCGGACCGGATCTGCGTGGTCGCCGACCAGATCGACCGTCAGGACCTCAGCAGGATCCGGCTGCTGCCCGAGCAACAGGGCGGCGACTCCGCCGAATTCGTCCGGCTCGCAAGCGAGTTCGGAGACGACGGACCCGTTCGCCCCGGCGGCATCCGGCGCGAGCCGGTGGTTCCGGCCGAAGCGGATCCGGCGGAGGAACCCGGCGGCCGGGCCGCGCTCCAGGCGCTGAGGATCGAGCCCAGGGAGCCGATCGACTGGCGACGGCGGCTACGCTGGCGGCTGCTGGACACCATGCGCTTCTTCACCAGCGCCCGGATGCGGCTGGTGCTGCTCACCGCCCTCGTGGCGGTACTGCTGGCCTTCGGCGTGCTCTGGTACCTCAACCGGAACTTCGGCTGGACCGTCTACATCGCGCTGCTCGACCTGGCCGGCGCCGCCCAGCCGGACCAGCCGGGCGACATCGCCGCAGGGACGGGCACCGGAGGGTTCTGGCAGCGGGTCGCGCAGGTGGTGATCACGATCTGCGGGATCACCTTCGCGCCGGTCGCCACCGCCATCGCGGTCGAGGTGCTGGGCTCCGGGCGGCGTGGGCAGCCGCGCAACCCCGGGGCGGGCACCCGGGACCACGTGATCGTCGTCGGCCTCGGCAACGTCGGGACCCGGGTCGCGACCCAGCTCCACGACATGGGCGTGCCGGTGGTCTGCATGGAGCGGGACCCGCAGGCGCGCGGCATCGCCGCCGTGCGGGCGCTGGGAATCCCGGTGGTGCTGGGCGACGGCCCGTTCGAGCAGCAGCTGCGCCGGGCCCGGCTGAAGCACAGCCGGGCCCTGGTGGCGGTCAGCGGGGACGACGCCACCAACCTGGAGGCGGCCCTGGAGGCGCGCCACGGGAATCCGGGGGTCCGGGTGGTGGTGCGGCTGTTCGAGGACGACTTCGCCGGCCACTTCTACAAGACCCTGGACAACGCGGCCTCCCGGTCGGTGTCCTACCTGGCGGCGCCCGCCTTCGCGGCCGCGCTGATGGGGCGTGAGGTGCGCGGGACGCTGTCGGTGCTGCGGCACGTGCTGCTGATCGCCGAGCTGAAGGTGGCGGACGGCAGCGGGCTGATCGGGCTGAACCGGCACGACCTGGAGGACCCGGGCGGCGTCCGGGTGATCGCCCTGCGCTTCGCCCACGGCGGCTCGCTGCAGTGGAACTTCCCCGACCGCACCCGGCGGCTGGCCCCGGGGGACCAGATCGTGGTGGCCGCCACCCGCAGCGGGCTCGCCCGGCTGAACACGGCGGCGGTGGCGGAGGACTGAGCCGGTAACCGGGTCGGCCACGCAGGCCGGGGCGGCCGGGGCGGCCGGGGTGGCCGGATCGGCCGGTCCCGGTCCCGGCGGCGTGTTCAGCCGGGCGACGCCGGACAACTGGCGGATGACAGTCGACGGATGACAGAGTTCAGCTGACAGATTTCAACATCTGAAATCTGTCAGCTGAACTCCGTCGGCGATGCGTCAGCGGTTGGTGAACTCCGGCGGGCGCTTCTCGGCGAAGGCCGCCATGCCCTCCTTCTGGTCCGCGGTGGCGAAGGCGGCGTGGAAGAGCCGGCGCTCGAAGCGGACGCCCTCGGCGAGCGTGGTCTCGAAGGCGCGGTTGACGCTCTCCTTCATCATGATCGCCGCGGGGGTGGACATCGCCGCGATGGTCCCGGCGGTGGCCAGCGCCTCGGACAGCAGCTGGTCCGCCGGGACGATCCGGGAGACCAGCCCGGCCCGCTCGGCCTCCTCGGCGCCCATCATCCGGCCGGTCAGGCACAGCTCCATGGCCTTCGCCTTACCGACCGCCCGGGTCAGCCGCTGCGAGCCGCCGATGCCGGGGATCACCCCGAGCTTGATCTCCGGCTGCCCGAACTTGGCGGTGTCCGCCGCGAGCAGGACGTCGCACAGCATCGCCAGCTCGCAGCCGCCGCCCAGCGCGAACCCGGCCACCGCCGCCACCACCGGCTTGCGCAGGGCACCGAGCCGGTCCCACGGGCCCAGCCAGTCGTCCAGGTAGACGTCGGGGAACCGGTTGCCCTGCATCTCCTTGATGTCGGCGCCGGCCGCGAAGGCCTTCTCCGAGCCGGTGATCACCAGACAGCCGATCTCCGGGTCCCGGTCGAAGGCCGTCGCGGCGGCGACGACCTCGTTCATGAGCTGGGTGTTGAGCGCGTTGAGCGCCTTGGGCCGGTTGAGCGTGATCAGCCCCACCCGGCCCTTGCGCTCGACCAGGATCGTCTCGTAGGTCTCGGTCTCGGTCATCGCCGTCGACTCCCATTTCCGCTGCTCGGCGCCCGTGGGCGCGCCCTGACCACCCAACGATCTACGACGCGCCCCGCCTCGCGCCAGTCTTGGTATGCGAGACGCCGGTCACCAGCCGGTGGAGGGGCGGCGCCGCACCGGTCAGAAGCGGACGCCGTAGCGCTCCGCCGCCCGCCGTACGGTCTCCGGCCCGACCTCGCCCCGGCGGGCCAGTGCGGCCAGCGCGGCGACGGTCACCGACTCGGCGTCCACCCCGAAGTGCCGTCGGGCCGCCGCCCGGCTGTCCGAGAGGCCGAAACCGTCGGTGCCCAGCGAGGTCCAGTCCTGCTCCACCCACGGACGGATCTGGTCCGGCACCGCGCGCATCCAGTCGCTGACCGCCAGCACCGGCCCGGGGGCCCCGGCCAGGGCCCGGGTCACGTACGGGACGCGGGCCGCCGTTCCGGCCCCGGCCGCCGCCTGCGCCAGGTTGGCCGCGTCGCACTCCAGTGCCTCGCGGCGCAGCTCCGTCCAGGAGGGCGCGGACCAGACGTCGGCCGCGACGCCCCACTCCTCGCCGAGCAGTCGCTGGGCCGTCAGGGCCCAGCGCACGGCGGTGCCGGAGGCGAGCAGCTGGATCCGCGGCGCTTCTGCGGGCCGGTCGGCGGGCGGGACGAGCGGTCGGACGAGCGGTCGGACGGGCGGCTGGGCGGTGGTCAGGGCCGAGGCGTCCGCCGCGCGGTAGCGGTAGAGGCCGCGCAGGATGCCCTCCACGACGTCCTCGCCGTCCGGCATCGCGGGCTGCACCAGCGGCTCGTTGTAGACGGTGAGGTAGTAGAACACGTCCTCGCCGTGGGGGTGCCGCTCGCTGCCGCCGTACATCCGGCGCAGTCCCTCGCGGACGATCGCGGCCACCTCGTAGCCGAACGCGGGGTCGTAGCAGAGCGCGGCCGGGTTGGTGGAGGCGATCAACTGGGAGTGTCCGTCGGCGTGTTGGAGGCCCTCGCCGGTCATCGTGGTGCGGCCGGCGGTGGCGCCGATCAGGAAGCCCCGACCCAACTGGTCGGCCAGCGCCCACATCTGGTCGGCGGTGCGCTGCCAGCCGAACATCGAGTAGAAGATGTAGAACGGGACGACGGGCTCGCCGTGGGTCGCGTACGCGGTCGCGGCGGCGGTCAGCGAGGCCATCGAACCGGCCTCGGTGATGCCCTCGTTGAGGATCTGGCCGGTCGCCGATTCCTTGTAATGGAGCAGCTGGTCGCGGTCGACCGGGTCGTAGGTCTGTCCGAGCGGGGAGTAGATTCCGGCGGTCGGGAAGAGTGACTCCATGCCGAAGGTGCGGGCCTCGTCCGGGACGATCGGCACCCAGCGGTGGCCGGTCGCTTTGTCCCGCATCAGGTCCTTGACGAGCCGGATGAACGCCATGGTGGTGGCGATCTCCTGGCTGCCGGAGCCCTTGAACTGGGTCTCGAAGGGCTTCGCGGGAGCGGTGGGCAGCGGGGTGAAGCGCACCCGCCGGGCGGGTACGGGCCCGCTCAGTGCGGCGCGGCGCTCGCGCAGGTACCGGGCCTCCGGGGAGTCCGGTCCGGGGTGCGCGTACGGGGGCAGGGCTTCGTTCAATGCGGTGTCCGGGATGGGGAGTTCGAGCAGGTCGCGCATGGCCCGGAACTCGGCTCCGGAGAGCTTCTTCATCTGGTGGTTGGCGTTGCGGGACTCGAAGCCGGGGCCGAGGGTCCAGCCCTTGACGGTCTGCACCAGTACCACTGTGGGCGCGCCCCGGTGTCCGAGCGCGGCGCGGTAGGCCGCGTACACCTTGCGCGGTTCGTGGCCGCCCCGGGAGGTGGCGACGGTTCCGATCAGCCGCTGGTCGTCCAAGGTGTCGGCGAGCGAACGCAGTTCGGGCGAGCCGCGGAAGAGGTGCTCGCGGACGTACCCCGCGTCCGAGGCGGCGTAGGTCTGGAACTGGCCGTCCGGCACCTCGCCGAGCCGGCGGACGAGCGCGCCCGTGGTGTCCCGGGCCAGCAGGTCGTCCCAGGCCTCACCCCACAGCGACTTGACGACGTTCCAGCCGGCCGCGCGGAACCGGCGCTCCAGTTCCTGCACGATCTTGCCGTTGCCGCGCACCGGACCGTCGAGCCGCTGCAGGTTGCAGTTGACGACGAAGGTGAGGTTGTCCAGGTTCTCCCGGGCGGCCAGGGCGAGCGCGGCGGTGGCCTCGGGCTCGTCCATCTCGCCGTCGCCGAGGAAGGCCCAGACGTGCGAGCCGGAGGTGTCCTTGATCCCGCGGGCGGTCAAGTACCGGTTGAACCGGGCCTGGTGGATCGCCGAGAGCGGGCCGAGGCCCATCGAGACGGTCGGGAACTCCCAGAACCAGGGTAGCCGGCGAGGGTGCGGGTAGGAGGGCAGGCCGTCGCCGCCGACCTCCTGGCGGAAGCGGTCCAGCTGGGCTTCGGAGATCCGGCCCTCCAGGAACGCGCGGGCGTAGACGCCGGGGGCGGCGTGGCCCTGCACGTACAGCTGGTCGCCGGATCCGTCGGCCTCCTTGCCGCGGAAGAAGTGCTGGAAGCCGACCTCGTACAGCCAGGCGGCGGAGGCGTAGGTGGCCATGTGGCCGCCCAGGCCGCCGCGGTGGTTGCCCCTGGTCACCATGGCGGCGGCGTTCCAGCGGTTCCAGGCGGTGATTCGGCGTTCCATCTCCTCGTCGCCGGGGAAGTCCGGTTCGGCGGCGGTGGGGATGGTGTTGACGTACGGGGTGTCCAGCAGCGGCGGGACGTCGAGCCGCTGCAGCTCGGCGTGCTCGACGAGGCGGCGCAGCAGGTGGGCGGCGCGGTTCGGACCGCCGAAGTCGCGGGCGGCGTCGAGGGACGCGCGCCACTCCGCGATCTCCTCGGGGTCGTGGTCGGGAAGCTGGTCGAGCTGGGACACGGGTGGTTCCCCTTTACGGTGCGCTTCAGGGTGCTGATTCCGTGATGCGGAATAGCATTCCTCTCCATGGAACTAAGGGGACCGTAGGGAGCGGGCTGGAGATGCGTCAACCGCTACTGGCGGGTAATTTGAGCGATGATCGATCATCCTTATGCGAACTTGAATGAGGTGCGGGGAGGAAGCCCCCGGAGGCCGGGTGGTTCAGTCGGAGTGCCGGGCGTACTCCAGGACGTGCTCGGCCAGCAGCCTGCCGACCTCCGGGTCCTGTCGCCGGAAGGCCTCGATCAGCGGCCCGTGGTCGGCGGCGTTGTCGTGCAGCTCCGGCCGGACCCGGTGCAGCGACAGCACCGTCCACACCTCGACCCCCAGGCCCTCCCAGGTCCGCAGCAGCGTGCCGTTGCCGGAGGCGGCCACGATCTCGCGGTGGAAGGCCACCCCGTGCCGGGCCTGGCCGAGGGCGTCGCCGGCCGCCGCGGCCGCCGCCATCCGCTCGGCGTGTCGCTCCAGGCCGGTGGTGTCCCCGGCCAGCCGGACCACCGCCGACTCGGCGGCCAGCCGCTCCAGGGAAGCGCGCACCTGGTAGACCTCGCGCAGCTCGGACGGGCCGATCTCGCGCACCCGCACGCCCCGGTTGGGTTCGGCGTCGAGCAGCCCGAGCGTCCGCAGCGCGTGCAGCGCCTCGCGGACCGGCGCCTGGCTGACGTTCAACTCGGCGGCCAGGCGCCGCTCGACGATCCGGTCCCCGGGCTGCCAGCGGCCGTTCAGCAGGCCCTCAAGGAGCAGCCCGCGCACCTGCTCGCCGAGCGGCACCCGGGACAGCGGATCGGTGTCCCCGGCCGGGGGCGGCGGCGGGACCGGGTGGTTCATGGCGGACTCCAGGTGTGCCGGTGGAAGGTGGGGAGGGGCCGGGGGCGTCGGCCCCGGCAAGACCTGTGCGGCGCGCCCAGGGCGTGTCCTGCGGGTCTTCGCCGGGTCCGACAAGATCCACAAGACACGGCCTAGGCCAGGCCCAGCTCGTCGTCCCCGCGCGGGGCGAGGAAGCGGGCGACGTCCGCGTCCGTCACCTCGGCGAGCGTGCCGGGCTTCCAGCGGGGCGTGCGGTCCTTGTCGATCACCTGTGCGCGGATGCCCTCGACCATGTCGTGGCTCTCCAGCGCGGCGCAGGCGATCCGGTACTCCTGGTCGAGCACGGCTTCCAGCGAGGGCAGCGTACGGGCGCGGCGGAGCGCGGCCAGGGTGGTCTTCACGGCGGTGGGGGAGTTCGCCAGGACGGCCTCGGCGGCCTCCTTCGCCTCCGGCACACCGGAGTTCAGCAAGCGGTCGACGATCTCCTCGGCGGTGTCGGCCGCGTAGCAGGCGTCGATCCAGGCGCGGTCGGCGGCCAGTGCGGCGGGCGGCGCGGGTTCGGCGTGCGCGGCGACGACGGCGGCGACCTCGGCGGTGGTGACCCCGGCGGCGGGGGTCGCGGCGGTGCTCCGGCTCAGCGCGTCGAGCAGGTCCGGCAGGCGAGGCGAGGGCACGAAGTGGTCCGCGAACCCGCACAGCAGGGCGTCGCCCGGGCCCATCGAGGCCGCGGTGAGCCCGAGGTGGGTGCCCAACTCGCCCGGGGCCAGGGCCAGCAGCCGGCTGCCGCCGACGTCCGGGGCGATGCCGATCCGGGTCTCGGGCATCGCGACGGTGGAACGCTCGGTGACGATCCGCACCGCGCCGTGGGCGGACACCCCGACGCCGCCGCCCATGGTGATGCCGTCCATCACCGCGACGTACGGCTTCGGGTAGCGGGCGATCAGCGCGTTCAGCCGGTACTCGTCGCGGAAGAACGCCCGGGTGCCGGCCCCGCCGGTCATGGCGTCGCCGTGCATCGCGCGGATGTCGCCGCCCGCGCAAAGGCCCCGCTCGCCGGCGCCGGTGAGTACCACGGCGCGTATCCGGTCGTCCGACGCCCAGTCCGCGAGGGTGGCGTGGAGGGCGGTGACCATGCCGTGGGTCAGCGAGTTGAGCGCCCGCGGGCGGTTCAGCACGAGCCGTCCGACCCCGCCGTCCAGGAACGCCCGGACCTCCGCCACCTCTGTGTCCACCGGGTCCGCTCCCGTCCCTCGACGATGTCGACCTGGTTCCTGCCGGAACCCCGGCGTCCACCGTACCGGGGCCGGCGGGGCGTTCCGGTCACCGGGCCGCACCGGCCGGGGCGGGTGCGCGGCCGCGGTTCAGGGCCAGACGCGCAGGGCGAGTTCGGCGGTGCGGGCCAGGTCGGCGACGGTGGCGCCGTCCCGGGCCTGTTGGGACATGCCCTGGAGGACCGTGCCGAAGAAGGCGGCCAGCGCCTTCGGGTCGGCCTCGGGCGGCAGTTCGCCGTCCTGTCGCGCTCGGCGCAGCCGCTCCTCGAAGATCCGCAGGTTCCCGTTGCGCTGGTCGCGCAGCCGCTCCTGGATGCCGGCGTCCTGCGGGGTGACGTTGGTGGCCGCGGAGATCACCAGGCAGCCGGCCGGATGGGAGGGGTCGGCGTAGACGACGGCGGCCTCGCGCAGGATCCGGGCGAAGGCGCCGTACGCGGTGGGCTCCTCCGCCAGCGCGACCGTCGCGAACGCGCCGACGGGGGAGAGGCCGTACTGGCGGACCACCTCCTCGAACAGCGCGCGCTTGTCGCCGAAGGCCGCGTACAGGCTGCCGGGGCGGATGCCCATGGCGGCGGTGAGGTCGGCGACCGAGGTGGCCTCGTAGCCGAGCTGCCAGAACAGCCGGGTGGCCGCGGCGAGCGCCTCGGCCCGGTCGAACGCCGGCGGTCGGCCGCGTCGGGGGGCCGGCCCGGGGCCGGTCGTCCCGCTTCCGGATGCCGCGCTCGCCGTGGGGGGTTCTGCCATGTGCCGAATTTTAGAGCACTCACTCAAGAACGGTGTGCTAGCTTCTTTCTTGAGCGACCGCTCAAGAATTACCCGGAGTGCAGCAGGAGGGGGATCGGCCATGGGCGCGAACAGGCTTCAGGGCAGGACGGCGATGGTCACGGGCGGCAGCAGGGGCATCGGACGGGCCATCGCCCGCCGGCTCGGGCGGGACGGCGCCACCGTCGCCGTCGGCTACGCCCGGAACGAGGCGGCGGCGGAGGAAGTGGTGGCGGGCATCCGCGGGGACGGCGGCCGGGCCTTCGCACTGCCCGCCGCGCTGGGGCGGCACGGCGACGCCGTCGCGCTGTGGGAGGCCTTCGACGCGCGGATAGCCGAGCACGCGCCGGCCGGGGGCGTCGACATCATCGTGAACAATGCCGGGATCGGGCGCAGCTCCGACCTGGCCGGTCTGACCGAGGGGGAGTTCGACGAGGTCTTCGCGGTCAACGTCCGCGCGCCATTCTTCGTCGTCAAGCACGGGCTGGAACGGCTGCGCGACGGCGGCCGGATCATCAACGTCTCCAGCGGCCTGGCCCGGCTCGCCATGCCGGAGATCATGGCCTACGGCGCCACCAAGGGGGCGCTGGACACCTTCTCGCTCAACCTCGCCCAGCAGCTCGGGCCGCGCGGGATCACCGTCAACTCGGTGGCGCCCGGGATCATCGACACCGACCTCAACGCGGAGTGGCTGCGCGATCCGGAGGCCAGGGCGAAGGCGGCCTCGATCTCGGCGCTCGGCCGGGTCGGGGCGCCGGAGGACATCGCGGACATCGTCGCCTTCATCGCCTCGGACGAGGCGCGGTGGATGACCGGCCGGGTGGTCGATGCCACCGGCGGCTCGGGGCTGTAGCTGTAGGCGGGGCTCGGGGGGCGTCCGCGAGGGGGTGCTGGGCGCGGACGGCAAACAGCCGACAGCTGACAGATGATGAAATCTGTCAGCTGTCGGCTGTCATCTGAAACCCGTGACCTGCTGCTCGTGCCTGTTCTCCGGCGTCGGTGACCCGGTGTCCGCAGTCCGGTGTCCGCAGTCCGGGGCCTGTGAACCGGCGCCTGTGAACCGGTGTCCGCGAACCGGTGTCCGAGGCCTCCCTGGACTCTCAGCCCCGGACGCGCCCCGAGACCTCGCCGAAGCCGACCACGGCGCCGTCCGGTCCGGGCGCGGTGGCGGTGATGACCACCTCGTCGCCGTCCTCCAGGAAGGTCCGGGTCGTCCCGTCCGGGAGCTTCAGCGGCTCCTCCCCGTTCCAGGTCAGCTCGATCAGCGCACCCCGGGTGTCCCGCTCCGGCCCGCTGACCGTCCCCGAGGCGAACAGGTCGCCGGTGCGCAGCGAGGCGCCGTTGACGGTCATGTGGGCCAGCTGCTGCTGCGCCGTCCAGTACATGGTGGCGAACGGCGGCCGGGAGACCGGGTGCCCGTTCAGCCGGACCTCCATCGCCAGGTCCAGGCCCCACGGCTCGCCGCCCCGGTCGTCCAGGTACGCCAGCGGCTCGACGTCGCGCTCCGGCGGCGCGATCCGGGCGTGCTCCAGGGCGTCCAGCGGCACGATCCACGGCGAGACCGAGGTCGCGAAGGACTTGCCGAGGAACGGGCCGAGCGGCACGTACTCCCAGCCCTGGATGTCGCGCGCCGACCAGTCGTTGAGCAGGCAGACGCCGAACACGTGCTCGCGGAAGTCGTCCAGCGGGACCGGCCGGCCGAGCTCGGACGGCGTGCCGACGACGAAGCCGACCTCGGCCTCGATGTCCAGCCGGCGCGACGGTCCGAAGGTCGGCGCGGCGTCGGAGGGCGCCTTGCGCTGCCCGTGCGGGCGCACCACCGGCGTGCCGGAGACCACGACCGTTCCCGCCCGTCCGTGGTAACCGATCGGCAGGTGCTTCCAGTTGGGGGTGAGCGGCTCGGATCCCGGGCGGAAGATCCGGCCCAGGTTGGTGGCGTGGTGCTCCGAGGCGTAGAAGTCGACGTAGTCGGCGACCTCGAACGGCAGGTGGAGCTCCACCTCGTCGGCCGACAGCAGCGCCGGCGACAGCGCCTCGCGGAAGGACGCGTCGGTGAGCCAGGTGGTGAGGTCCGCCCGGACCCGGGTCCAGACCGGGCGCCCCGCCGCCATCAGCGGGTTGAGCGAGTCCGCCTCCAGCAGTGCCGACGGCGCACCGGCCGCGCGGGCGGCCGCCCCGGCGTCCAGCACGAAGTCCCCGACGCGCACGCCGATCCGGCGCCGCCCGGGCCGGTCGGCGGCGGTGAAGACGCCGTACGGCAGGTTGTGCACGCCGAACGGCGAGTCCTGGGCGCTGGCGAGCCAGCTGCCGGGACGGCTGGGGGTGGTGCTCAACGGTCCTCCTGGTGCAGTGGGCTGGGCGACGGCAGCAGGCCGAGCTCGGCCAGGTCGCCCAAGGGCTCGGCGATGCTACAGGTGCCGAACGCGGTGAACGAGTTCCGGATCATCACGACCTGACGGTCCGCCATTGCTCGCGCGGCCTTGGCCAGCACCTCGCCGTCGCGCTCCGCCAGCACCGCCGCCGCGGCGGCGAGGTCGGTCTCCTGTGCGGCCAGCAGCACGTTCAGGAAGCCGTGGTGCTCGAAGCCGGTCTCCGGGTCGGTGTGCCGGACGGCGTTGTGCAGCCCGGCCGTGCACTTGTACGGCAGTCCGCGCCGCGCGCAGCCGACGAGGAAGGCGGCCAGCTCGTCCTCGCTCGGGAACGCCTCGGCGACCAGTCCGCCGGTGCGGAACTTCGCCCGGTAGGGGCTGTCCACCAGGACGTCCAGGACGGCGTCCAGCCCGTCGCCGCGCAGGAGTTCGCGCGGCAGCTCGACGGCGGCGGGGATGTCCGGCGGCAGCAGCCGGTCCAGTGCGGCCACCGCCTCGGCGGCGTCCCGGGTGGCCAGCTCGACGCCGGCCAGCTCGAACGGCGCGGCGGCGGCGAGCGCCGGGGCGAGCTCGGTGCTGCCCCCCGGCAGCACCAGCCCGACCTTGAGCGGCCGGTCTTCCGCCGCCACCGAGCCGTCCGCCCCCGCCACGCCCCCCGATGTATCCCCGGGGGACGCGGAAGTGCCCGCGACCGCAGGGGAGTTCGTGACCGCCGCGGCCAGTTCGCCAAGTCGGCCGGCTCCGCAGAGGAGGGGGCCGACCGCCTCGGCGTACCAGGCCGCACGGTGCCTCCGGTGCGCGGGCACCGCGTCGGCGACCGCCAGGTTCCCCGGAGGGAACACCGCGGCATCGTCGAACAGCCCGCGGAACAGCTCGGGAACCAGACTGGTGACCGGCCCGGTGACCGGCCCGGTGACCGGCTCGGGGGCCGGCTCGTGGTCCGGGCCCCCGGAAGGCAGCGCGTTCATCGCCCGGGCCCCCGACCGGCCCAGGTCCAGGCGTAGTTGGCGTCCTCGCTCGCCCGGCCGCCCTCGCCGAGTTCCAGCGGGCGGAAGGTGTCCACCATGACGGCCAGCTCGTCGAAGAACTCCGCGCCGATGCTGCGCTCGTACGCGCCCGGCTGCGGCCCGTGGGTGTGCCCGCCCGGGTGCAGCGAGATCGAGCCCTGGCCGATGCCGGAGCCCTTGCGGGCCGCGTAGTCGCCGCCGCAGTAGAACATGACCTCGTCGCTGTCCACGTTGGCGTGGTAGTACGGCACCGGGATCGAGAGCGGGTGGTAGTCCACCTTGCGCGGAACGAAGTTGCAGATCACGAAGCCGTTGCCCTCGAACACCTGGTGGGCCGGCGGCGGCTGGTGGATCCGGCCGGTGATCGGCTCGAAGTCCTTGACGTTGAAGGCGTACGGGTACAGGCAGCCGTCCCAGCCGACCACGTCGAAGGGGTGGTGCGGCACGGTGTAGCGGGTGCCCGCGACCCCGTTCGGGCCGCGGTGCTTGACCAGCACGTCGACGTCCCCGGGGGTGTCGACGACCAGCGGGCCGACCGGCCCGCGGAAGTCCCGCTCGCAGTACGGCGCGTGCTCCAGCAGCTGCCCGTACTTGGACAGGTAGCGCTTGACCGGGGCGATGTGGCTGTTCGCCTCGATGCAGTAGGCGCGCAGCGGCTCGTCGCCGTCCGGTACCCAGCGGTGGGTGGTGGCGCGCGGGATGATGACGTAGTCGCCCTGCCCGACCTCGATCGAGCCGAACACCGTCTCGACCGTGCCGGAGCCGGACTCCACGTACACGCACTCGTCGCCGAGCCCGTTGCGGTAGAGCTCGCTGGGGGCCCCGGCGGCGACGTACGAGATCCGCACGTCGCCGTTGCCGAGGACCAGCCTGCGGCTGCCGACGACGTCCGCGGACTTCCAGTCCTGGTCCGCGAACAGCTCGTGCAGCTTGAGGTGACGGGGGAGGAGCGGGTGGTTGGGCACCGTGGACTGGTCCGGCAGCTCCCAGGGCACCGCGTTGACCACGGCCGAGGGGATGCCCCGGTGGTAGAGCAGCGAGGAGTCCGAGGAGAACCCCTCCTCGCCCATCAACTCCTCGTAGTAGAGCCCGCCTTCGGGAGTGCGGTGCTGGGTGTGCCGCTTGGGCGGGATGCTGCCCGTCTGCCGGTAGTACGCCATCTCCGTGGTCCTCCTCGACCGTTCGTCAGAGCTCTCCGACGCTCACAGGTTGCCGCGGCGGTCCTGCTCGCGCTCGATGGACTCGAAGAGCGCCTTGAAGTTGCCCTTGCCGAAGCCGAGCGAACCGTGCCGCTCGATGAACTCGTAGAAGACGGTGGGGCGGTCGCCGATCGGCTTGGTGAAGATCTGCAGCAGGTAGCCGTCCTCGTCGCGGTCGACCAGGATGCCGCGCTTCTTCAGCTCCTCGATCGGCACCCGGACCTTGCCGATCCGCTCGCGCAGCTCCGGGTCGTCGTAGTAGGCGTCCGGGGTGTTGAGGAACTCGACGCCGCGCGACCGCAGCACGTCCACGGTGGTGAGGATGTCGTTGGTGGCGAGCGCCATGTGCTGGCAGCCGGGGCCGGTGTAGAACTCCAGGTACTCGTCGATCTGGGACTTCTTCTTGGCGATGGCCGGCTCGTTGAGCGGGAACTTCACCCGGTGGTTGCCGCTGGCGACGACCTTGGACATCAGCGCGGAGTACTCGGTGGCGATGTCGTCGCCGACGAACTCGGCCATGTTCACGAAGCCCATGACGCGGTTGTAGAACGTCACCCACTCGTCCATCCGGCCCAGCTCGACGTTGCCGACGGCGTGGTCGAGGGCCTGGAAGAGGCGCTTGGGCGAGCCCTCAGGGTGGGTGACCCTGCTCTCCGCGACGACGTAGCCCGGCAGGTACGGGCCGTGGTAGCGGGAGCGGTCGATCAGGGTGTGGCGGGTCTCGCCGTAGGTGGCGATGGCCGCGCGCCGCACGGTGCCGTTCTCGTCCGAGACGTCGTTCGGCTCCTCCAGCACGGTGGCGCCGGTCGCGCGGGCGTGCTCGATGCACTTGTCGACGTCCGGGACCTCCAGGGCGAGGTCCACGACACCGTCGCCGTGCCGGCGGTGGTGGTCCAGCAGCGGGCTGTCCGGCAGGACGCCGCCCTTGATCACGAAGCGGCAGGAGCCGGAGCGCAGCACGTACGCCTTGCGGTCCCGACGGCCGGTCTCCGGGCCGGAGTAGGCGACCAGCTCCATGCCGAAGACGACCTGGTAGAACTGGGCCGTCTGAGTGGCGTTGCCGACCACGAAGACGACCGCGTCCTGGGCCGTCACCGGGAACGGGTCGGCGGCCGCGTCGTGTTCGACGAGGCCGACGAGGCGGCGCAGCTGGTCGGCGTCAAGACCGGCCTCGCGCTCCTCGGGGGTCAACTCAAGGGCGTGGGACTGCGGGGTCATCGCTCGTTCCTCCACTTCGGGCCTCGTCGTCGAGGCATCCGCTGGGCCGCGACCGCACCGCGAACGGGTGGGCGGTGTGGTTGCGGAGAGCTTGCTACTGTCGGAGTGGTTGGGCAACAGGTCGGATTTTGACTGCTCAATGTGTACAAGCTGATCAGAAATTCCCGTCGGCGGCTGCGCAAAATGCGTTGCTGACCGGGGGTGATGCGCGAAGTCTGCGCAATGGGACGGTCACGTACTTCCGGGACCGGCGGGGTGCGGGAGGCGGCGGAGGAACCAGTCCGAGGCCAGCTCGGCGACCCGGTCCAAGGTCCCCGGCTCCTCGAACAGGTGGCTCGCGTGCGGTACCACCGCGAGCTCGGTCGCGCAGCGCAGCCGGCTCCGGGCCTGCCGGTTGAGGTCGAGCACAGCGGGGTCCAGGGAGCCGACGACGAACAGCGTCGGGGCGCGGACGCGGGCCAGGGCGTCGGGCGCGGCGAGGTCCGGGCGGCCGCCCCGGGAGACCACGGCGCGCACCGCCGGGCCCAGTTCGGCCGCGGTGTGCAGCGCGGCAGCGGCGCCGGTGCTGGCGCCGAACAGGCCGAGCGGCAGGCCCCCGGTCTCGGGCACGGTGGCGTCCCCCGCGCCGTCCCCGATCAGTTCGCGGGCGACGGCCGTCAGCCGCCCGCCCAGCAGCGGCACGTCGAAGACATTCCGCCGGTCGGGCTCCTCGTCCTCGGTGAGCAGGTCGAAGAGCAGCGTGGCCAGCCCGGTGCGGTTCAGGTACTCGGCGACGTACCGGTTGCGCGGGCTGTGCCGGCCGCTGCCGCTGCCGTGCGCGAAGACGACGACCCCGCGCGCACCGGCCGGCACGGTCAGCCGGCCCGCGAGCCGGACCCCGGCGACGGGCAGCAGCAGCTCGCGGTCGACCCCGGCGGCGGCCGCGGGCGGGGCACTGCCACGGGCCTCGGCCAGCAGCCGCAGCACCTCCTCGTCCCCGGTCTGGGAGAAGTCGGTGTAGAACTCGCCGATCGCGTGGAACGGGGACGGCGTGTCGACGCAGACCAGCTCGTCGGCGACCCCGTCGAGGCGCTCGGCCCAGTCCGCGGGCGCGACCGGCACCGCGAGCACCACCCGGGCCGCCCCGCGCTCCCGGACGATCCGGCAGGCGGCGCGGGCGGTGGAACCGGTGGCGATGCCGTCGTCCACCACGACCACCGTGCGTCCGCGCAGGTCGGCCGGCGGCCGGTCGCCCCGGTAGCGGCGGGCACGGCGGGCCAGCTCGGCGCGTTCGCGCCGTTCCACCTCGGCCAGCTGCCCGTCCGTGACCGAGGCGAACCGGATGACCTGGTCGTTCAGCACCCGGACACCGTCCTCGCCGATGGCCCCCATGCCGAGCTCGGGCTGGTAGGGCACACCGAGCTTGCGGATCACGCAGATGTCCAGCGGTGCGCCGAGCACCGCCGCGACCTCGGCGGCCACCGGCACACCGCCCCTCGGCAGCGCCACGACCACGGCGTCCGGACCGGCCACGTGGCCCAGGCGGGCGGCCAGCCGACGGCCCGCCTCGGTGCGGTCGGCGAAGCGGGTGAAGTGGGTCCCGGTGACGTGCATGACACGGCCTCCGGTTCCACCGTACGTCGTTCCGGCCGGGCGGGGGCGGTCGCGGGGGCCGGCGCGGTGGACGGATCCCCCTGCCCCTGGGGCTGGGTGGCCCAGCTCAGCACCGCCCGGATGAGCCGGCGGACCGACCCCACCCGGGCCTA
>NZ_JBEZUT010000071.1:0-30145 GCF_040636595.1 Kitasatospora sp. NPDC036755 | reverse complement strand
GGCGGAGGCCGGCGAGGCGACGGCCAGGCCGGCGACGGCGAGCGGAAGGGCCAGCGCTGCGGCGAGCAGCCGGCGGCCGGGTCGCGGGGTGCTACGGGTGACGCTCGAACAGTTCTCGGGCACGGCGGAACTCCTGCGGTCGGTCCTCCCGGAGGTTGGGGAACGGGAGGACGCCTGGGTGAGGGTGGGCCGCCGGCCGGTGGCGCGAAGAAGATGACATGCGCGCGCTCACCACCGCTAGGCATCCGCAGCAGGTTTCCGCTTTTGTTACCGCCGGGTTCAGACCAAGCGGGCCGACGACCACCGGACGCCGCCCGGGATTCACACCCGCCACACCCACCGCTTCCGCCCCACCCGCCCCACGCCCCACGCCCCGCTCCCCGAGGACCGGCCCCGGGCTCACACCAGCCGCGATCCGCCCCCGCCCGCCCCCAGCACCGCCGCCAGGTCCTCCGCCAGCTCCCGCGCCTGCGCCGGCTCCAGCCGCGCCGTGGTGAACCGCAGCCCGGGCGGCGACTGGATCCGGTACCGCGCACCGGGCGCCGCGACCCAGCCGCGCTGCACCAGCGCCGCCAGCACCGAGGTCTCGTCCGGCACCGGCACCCAGACGTTCAGCCCGCTCCGCCCGTGGGCCGCGATCCCGCGCGCCGTCAGCTCGCCCAGCAGCGCGTCCCGTCGGGCCCGGTACGCGGCGGCCACCCGGTCGGCCGGCGCGGCGTCGCGGCGCCACAGCTCCGCGACGGTGCGCTGCAGCAGGTGGCTGACCCAGCCGGCGCCCAGCCGCTGCCGGCCCGCCACCCGCCCGATCGTCTCCTCGTCTCCGACCGCCACCGAGACCCGCAGGTCCGGCCCGTACGCCTTGGCCGCCGAACGCACCACCGCCCAGTGCCGGGTGCCCGCGCCCACCAGCGGGTGGTACGGCTGGTCGACCATGCCGTGCCCGTGGTCGTCCTCGATCAGCAGCACGCCGGGGCGCTCGGCCAGGACGGCCCTCAGCGCCTCGGCCCGCCGGGCGGTGAGCGCCGCCCCGGTCGGATTCTGCGCCCGGCTGGTGACGACCACGGCCCGGACGCCCTCGGCGAGCACGGCGGCCAGCGCGTCCGGCAGCGGCCCCTCGTCGTCCAGCCGGACGGGCGCGCTCCTCAGCCCCATCGCGGGCAGCAGGTCGAGCAGGCTGCCCCAGCCCGGGTCCTCGACGGCCACCGCGTCGCCGGGGCGCAGCCGGGCGCCGAGGATCCGTTCGATGGTGTCCAGCGAGCCGGAGGCGACGGCGACCGGGCCCCCGGGCAGGCCGTCGGCCTCGAAGGAGGCCCTGGCCAGCGCGAGCAGCTGCGGGTCGACGGCGTCGTGCCCGTACAGCACCGGGTCGGTGCGCCCGGCCTCGACGGCGGCCGCCACGGCCGGGCCGAGGTCGGGCAGCAGGGCCGGGTCGGGGTTGCCGGCGGACAGGTCGCGGGCGTGCGGCGGGACGGGGATGCGGACCTGGTCGCGCGGGGTGAGCGCGGGCCGGGGCAGGATGCGGCTGCCCTTGCGGCCGGCGGTCTCGATCACGCCGCGGTCGCGCAGCAGCCGGTAGGCGGCGGCGGCGGTGTTGGCGTTGACGCCCAGTTCGGCGGCGAGGTCGCGCAGCGGGGGCAGCGCGGTCCCGGGGGCGAGCTGCCCGCCGCTCACGCCCTGCTCGATGTGGGCCGCGATTTCGCTGGCGCGTCGTCCCTTCAGGGGATAGTCTCCTAGCACAAAGTAAATTATGCACTAGTACATAGAGGATGTCATGTCAGCCAGCCCGGAAGGCTCGCCCAACTACTCCCGCACCCCCAGGACCACCCCCACCCGCTACCGGGACCGGGCCACCTGGGAGCAGGAGGCGATCCACGCCATCCTCGACAGCGCCTACATCTGCCACCTCGGCTTCGTCGTCGACGGCGCGCCCGTCGTCCTGCCGACCATCTTCGCCCGGGTCGGCAGCCGGCTCTACCTCCACGGCTCCACCGGCAGCCGCCCGCTGCGCAACGCCTCCGGCGAGCAGGGCATGCCGGTCTGCGTCACCGTCACCCAGGTCGACGCGCTGGTGCTGACCAAGTCCGCGTTCAACCACTCGGTGAACTTCCGCTCGGTGGTCGCCCACGGCACCGCGCACCAGGTCACCGACCCCGAGGAGCTGGACGTCGCGCTCGCCGCCCTGGTCGACCACGCGATACCGGGGCGCTCCGCCGAGGTCCGACCGGCCAACGCCAAGGAGCTCGCCGCCACCGCCGTCATCCGGCTGGAGCTGGACGAGGTCTCGGCCAAGACCCGGGACGACGACGCCGCCGACGACCCGGACGACACCGACCTGCCGCACTGGTCCGGACTGATCCCCGTCACCACGGTGCACGGCACCCCCCAGCCGCACCCCGGCACCACCGTTCCACTGCCCGCGCACCTGCGCGGCTACCCCCGCTGACGGGAGGCCCACCCGTGCTGATCAGATCCTGGGACCGCGGCGACGAGGCCGAGTGGCGCGCCTGGCTCGCCGAGGGCCGCGACTTCGGCCTGCTCGCCGCCAACGGAGGCCCCGGCGAGGGCCCCGTGCTCGTCCCGACCCACTTCCTGCTGGACGCCGAGCGCGGCGAGATCCTGCTCCACCTGGCCGCACCCAACCCGCTGCTGGCCGCCGTCCGGGCCGACCCCGAGGTCACCCTCGCGGTCACCGACGGCTACGCCTTCGCCCCGGGCCACTGGCGCGGCGCACCGGGCACGCCCACCAGCTACTACGCCTCGGTCCACTTCCACTGCACCGCCGAGGTGGTGGAGTCCGCGACCGGCAAGGCGGAGATCCTCAACCGCCAGCTGGCGCACTTCCAGCCCGAGACGCCGGAGGTCCGGGTGGTGCCCGGCGAGGGCGAGCTGGCCCGGCAGCTGCCCGGACTGCGCGGGCTCCGGCTGACGGTGAAGGAGGTGCGGGCCAAGTTCAAGTACGACGACAAGAAGCCCGCCGAGTCGCAGTACGCGATCGCCGACCGGCTCGCCGAGCGCGCCGACGGCCCCGGTCGCGGCCGCGACCAGTACGGCGCCGCCCGGGCCCAGCTGCTCCGCCGTCACCAGCGGCGGACCGCCGGGCCGCGGACCGCCGCCGTCCTCCCGGACGACAGCCCGCGATCCGACCTCTCGCGCAGCGCCCGCCCGCGCGCGGACCGGCCGAGCGCCACCGGCTGACCCCGGATCACCCGGTCGGCCGCCAACTCGGGCAGGTCGCCCGCCGCGCTGCTCGAATGTGAGACGAGCCCTGCCCACTCGCCGTCAGAGCGGGCCCGTCGACCCCCGGGAGCGCGTGTGTCCTCAGTCAACAGCCGACCGGCGGCCGGCGAGGCCCACCTCGGCCACGTGGTGTTCATCTCGGCCGCCGCCGCCATGGGCGGCTTCCTGTTCGGCTACGACAGCGCGGTGATCAACGGTGCCGTGACGGGCATCCAGAAGCACTTCGCGGTCGGGCACGGCACCACCGCCTTCGTGGTGGCCATCGCGCTGCTCGGCTCCGCGGTGGGCGCGGTGATGGCCGGCCGGCTCGCCGACCACCTCGGCCGGGTCCGCACGATGCTGCTGGCCGCCGTGCTGTTCGCGGCCAGCGGCATCGGCTCGATGTTCCCGCCGAACATCGGGGTCCTCGCCACCTGGCGCGTGGTCGGCGGCATCGCGATCGGCATCGCCTCGGTGATCGCCCCCACCTACATCGCCGAGGTCGCCCCGACCGCCTACCGCGGCCGGCTCGCCTCCTTCCAGCAGATGGCGATCGTGCTCGGCATCACCGTCTCCCAACTCGCCAACTGGGCGCTCAACCAGGCCGCGGGCGGCGAGTCCACCAACCACCTCGGCGGCGTCCAGGCCTGGCAGTGGATGCTCGGCGTCGAGGCCATCCCGGCCCTGGTGTACGGGCTGATGGCGCTCGCCATCCCGGAGTCGCCGCGCTACCTGATCGCCGACCACCGCGAGGAGCAGGCCCGCAAGGTGCTGGTCGAGGTCGAGGGCGAGGGCGTGGACCTGGACGCCCGGGTGGCGGAGATCCGCTCGGTGCTGGAGTCCGCCCGCAAGCCCCGGCTGAAGGACCTGATGGGCGGCCGCTTCGGCCTGCTGCCGATCGTCTGGGTCGGCATCGGCGCCTCGGTGTTCCAGCAGTTCGTCGGCATCAACGTGATCTTCTACTACTCGTCCTTCCTGTGGCAGTCGGTCGGCATCAACGAGTCCGACTCGCTGCTGATCAGCCTCTCCACCTCGATCATCAACGTGATCGGCACGGTGATCGCGATGGCCCTGGTGGACCGGATCGGCCGCAAGCCGCTCGCCCTGGCCGGCTCGATCGGCATGGCGGCCGCGCTGGGCACCGCCGCCTGGGCGTTCTCCTACCGGCACGGCTCCGGCGACACCGCCACCCTGGACAACACCCACGCCACCGTCGCCCTGATCGCCGCGCACGTCTTCGTCCTCTGCTTCGCCTTCTCCTGGGGCGTGGTGGTCTGGGTCCTGCTCGGCGAGATGTTCCCCAACCGGATCCGCGCGCTGGCGCTGTCCGTCGCCGCCTCGGCCCAGTGGATCGCCAACTGGGCGATCACGGTCAGCTTTCCGGACCTCGCCGACTGGAACCTCTCCGCGACGTACGTCATCTACGCGGCCTTCGCGCTGCTCTCCATCCCGTTCGTGGCCTTCTGCATCAAGGAGACCAAGGGCCGTGCCCTGGAGGAGATGGGCTGACCCGCCCCGGCCCGCCGACCCCCGCCGCACGCGGCCCGACCCACTGAGAGGAAGCCATGCCTGACCAGGGCGGCTCCCGGCAGAACGTCAGCTTCCCCAGCAACGGCCGCACCGCGCACGGCTACCTGGCCCACCCGCCGCAGGGCGTCGGGCCGGGTCTGGTGGTGGTGCAGGAGTGGTGGGGGCTCACCTCGCACATCGCCGACATGGCCGACCGCTTCGCCGCCGAGGGCTTCACCGTCCTCGCCCCCGACCTGTTCGGCGGCGCCACCACCCACGACGGCGCCGAGGCGGCCCGGTTCAGGCGCGAACTCCCGGTCGAGCGGGCGGTGGAGGACCTGGCCGGGGCGGTCGACCACCTGCTCGCCCTGGACGGCGTGGTCGGCGACTCGGTCGGCGTGGTCGGCTTCTGCATGGGCGGCGGCTTCGCCCTGCTGCTCGCCGCCCGGGCCGGTGACAGGGTCGCCGCCGTGGTCCCGTTCTACGGACTGCCGCCCGACCCGGACTTCGACTACCGCGGTCTGACGGCCCACGTGCTCGGCCACTTCGGCGAGCTGGACGGCTCGATCCCGATGGCCGCCGTGGACGAGGCGGCGATCCGGATCGGCGAGGCCACCGACGTCCGCCCGGAGATCCACTTCTACCCGGCCGGGCACGCCTTCATGAACGACGAGAACCTGATCGGCACCTACGACCCGCTCCAGGCCCGGATCGCCTGGCGCCGCACCCTCACCTTCCTCTGGGGCCACCTCGGCTGACACAGGGCGTGCCGGCGGGGCCTCCGCTCGGGGAGCCTGACGCGAAATCGGATGGACACCCGGACGGCCGCACGGCATA
The DNA here is from genome assembly GCF_040636595.1 of Kitasatospora sp. NPDC036755. Classification (NCBI taxonomy): domain Bacteria; kingdom Bacillati; phylum Actinomycetota; class Actinomycetes; order Kitasatosporales; family Streptomycetaceae; genus Kitasatospora; species Kitasatospora sp. NPDC036755. Next base: position 24,583 of record NZ_JBEZUT010000071.1, on the reverse strand, counting down.
GTCTCCAGGTGCCGACCCCACCCTCACACCGCTTCGCCTGGGCGAGCCGCAACTTCCGCATCCAGACCGCCGCCACCGTGGTCAGCGGTCTCGGCAACGCCGGAGCCCCCATCGCCACCGCGTTCGCCGTGCTCGGCAACGGCGGCAGCACCACCGAGGTCGGCTACGTCACCGCCGCCCGGCTCGTGCCCACCGTGCTGTTCATGGTGATCGGCGGCACCCTCGCCGACCGGCTGCCACGCCACCTGATCATGGTCGCCGCCAACGTGTTCAGCGGGGCGTCCCAGGCCGTCCTGGCCGTCCTGGTGCTGACCGGGGACATCCGGCTCTGGCAGATGATGGCGCTCTCCGCGGCCGGCGGGGCCGGCTACGCCCTCTACTCCCCCGCCTCCGGCGGCATGATCATGCAAGCCGTCCCCCAGGAGCACGCCGCCCGGGCCTTCGCGGTCTTCCGGATGGGCCTCAACGCCTCCCAGATCGGCGGCGCCGCCCTCGGCGGCGCGCTCACCGCCGTCGCCGGCCCCGGCTGGGTGCTCGCCCTGGACGCCCTGTGCTTCCTGGTCGCCGCCGCCCTGCGCTTCTTCCTGGAGCCGGAGAAGGCCCCCGCGCCCTCCGGCTCCGGCATGCTGCGCGACCTGCGCGAGGGCTGGCGCGAGTTCGTCTCCCGCCGCTGGCTCTGGGTGATCGTGCTCCAGTTCTCCGTGCTGGTCGCCTGCATCAACGCGGTCGAGTCGGTGTACGGGCCGACGGCCGCCGAGCAGCGGCTCGGCGGGGCGAGCGCCTGGGGCCTGGCGATGTCCGCGTACGGCGTCGGGCTGGTGGCCACCGGGGTGCTGATGACGCGCTGGCGCCCCCGCCGGATCCTGCTGGTCGGCAACTGGGGGGTCTTCCTGTTCGGCGTGCCCGCCCTGGCCCTCGCCGCCGAGGTGCCGCTGCCACTGCTGGTCGTCGCGATGTTCCTGTCCGGCGTGGGCGTCACCGTCTTCGGCGTCAACTGGATGGTCGCGCTCCAGCAGGAGATACCCGAGGAGATGTTCTCCCGGGTGACCGCGTACGACGAACTCGGCTCCTACTCGCTGGCCCCGGTCGGCACCGCGCTGGCCGGCCCCGCCGCGGTGGCGCTCGGCCTGTCCGGCGCGCTCTGGGCGTGCGCCGCCATCTGTCTGGTGCTCAGCGCGGTCGTCCTGGTGGATCCGCAGGTGCGCCGGCTGAGCCGTCGGAGCACGGCGGCCGCACCGGTGCCCGTCGGGGAGCCCGCCCCCACCCCGTGAGCGCCCCGTGCGCCCCGTGTGCGCCCGCCCGCGGGCAACCGGAGGTGTGCGAGGGTCGTCCGAACAGTCAGGAAACACCACCGTCTCCGAGGGGCCACCGGTGCCGAAGCCACTGCTGTTCCTGGACGTCGACGGCGTCCTGAACCCGGTCTGCCCGCACCCGGACGCCGGGTTCGACACCCACACCCTGTTCGGCCACGCCGTCCTGCTGTCCGCCCGGCACGGCGCCTGGCTGCGCGAGCTGGCCGGAACGTACGACCTGGTCTGGGCGACCACGTGGGAGGAGCACGCCAACACCCACATCGCCCCGGCGATCGGCCTGGACCCGCTCCCGGTGGTCGTCTTCACCGGCTACGTCCCGCAGCCCGGAGACCCCCGGGTGCCGCTGATGGAGCTGTTCTCCGCCGCCAAGTGGGCCCCGCTGCTGCGCTACGCCGCGGGCCGGCCGTTCGCCTGGGTGGACGACGTCATCCCGCAGCGGCTGGTCCTGCGCTCCCAGTGGCGCCGGGACCGCCTGCTGCTGCCCGTCGACCCGGGCCAGGGCCTGGAGCGCCGGCACGTCGACCGCCTGCTCGCCCACCCGCCGCGCGCCGGGGCGCTGTCGCTCAAGGGGTCGGCAGCCAGCTGACGTGCCCGGCCAGCAGCGCGTACCCGACGAAGGCCACAGTGTCGATCAGCGCGTGCGCCGCCACCAGCGGCATCACCCGCCCCCACCGCCGGTACAGCAGGCAGAACACCACGCCCATCACCATGTTGCCGATCAGCCCGCCGACGCCCTGGTAGAGGTGGTACGAGCCCCTCAGCACCGAGCTCACCGCCACCGCGGCCGGCCAGGACCACCCCAGCTGCCCCACCCGGCGCAGCAGGTAGCCGAGGACGACGACCTCCTCCAGGATCGCGTTCTGCCAGGCCGAGGCCACCAGCACCGGCACCCGCCACCACACGTCCGGCAGCCCGGACGGCGCCACCGTCAGGTTGTACCCGGCCGCCTGCGAGGCCAGGTAGAGCGCCAGCCCCGACCCGCCGATCGCGGCCGCGACGGCGGCGCCCCGCCCCAGGTCGCGCAGCTTCTGCCCGAGGTCGAAGCCCAGCACCCGCAGCGCGGCGCCCTCGCGGACCAGCAGGTAGCCGACCAGCACGACCGGCATCAGCCCGCGCCCGATGGAGTACAGCTGCCACACCAGGTCCAGCCAGGGCCGACCGGGCGCCCGTGAGCCGTTCAGCGTGGCGACCTGCTGGCCGAGCTTGATCGGTTCGGTGAGCGAGCCGGTGAAGCTGATCAGCGCGCTGATCCCGCTGGCCCCGAGGGAGAGGCCGAGGACGATCAGCAGCTCCACGCCGAACAGCCGACGGCTGGGCTTCGCGGTCTCCGGCGCGGTCGGGGCGGTGGTCACGGGGGCTCCAGCGGACGGGCGGTCGCTCCGGCCGTCGGCCGACCGCCGGAGCGATCATCCTGACACAACCGCCGCGGGGCCCCGGAGGGGAGTCGGGTCGCCGCTCTCAGCCCACCGGCCAGGTGTGCACCGGTTCGCCGCCGCGCATGAGTTCGGCGTAGCGCCTGGTCATCGCCGCGAGCGCGGCCGGCCGGTCCATCCCGTACTGTTCGCGCAGCCGGTGGAAGGTCGCCGTCTGCCAGGACGCGCCGTTGGCGCGGCGCAGGCAGCGCTGCTCGATGATGCCCAGGTAGCGGTCGCGGTCGGCGGGCTCCACTCCCCACTCGTCCAGCCCCTGGTGGGCCATCGGCAGCAGTTCGTTCAGCACCAGGTCGACCGCGGACACGGTCTGCAGCCCGCCGCCGCGCCCGGCCCGCCCCGAGCGCGGCCACTGGAACACCGCGTCGATGCCGTACCGGGCGCCCTGCTGGAAGTTCTCGTCCGCCCGCTCGAACGGCAGCCGGGTCCAGATCGGCCGGGGCTGCTCGGCGAGCACCCGCACCAGCCCGTAGTAGAAGGCGGCGTTGGCCAGGGTGTCGGCCACCGTCGGCCCGGCCGGCAGCGCCCGGTTCTCCACCCGCAGGTGCGCCACCCCGCCCGCGATGTCGTAGACCGGGCGGTTCCAGCGGTAGATGGTGCCGTTGTGCAGCCGCATCTCGGCGAGCCTGGGCGCGCCGCCGGAGGCCAGCACCTTCATCGGGTCCTCGTCGTCGCAGATCGGCAGCAGGGCGGGGAAGTACCGCAGGTTCTCCTCGAACAGGTCGTACGCCGAGTTCACCCAGCGCTCGCCGAACCAGGTGATCGGGCGCACGCCCTGCGCCTTGAGCTCCGCCGTCCGGGTGTCGCAGGCCTGCTGGAAGAGCACCGGACGGGTCTCCCGCCACAGCTCCCGACCGAACAGGAAGGGCGAGTTGGCGCCCAGCGCGAGCTGCGGCCCGCAGATCGCCTGGGCCGCGTTCCACACCGAGGAGAACCGCTCCGGGGTCACCTGGAGGTGCAGCTGGAGCGAGGTGGCGGCGGCCTCCGCCACCATGGTGATCGACTCCAGCTGGAGGCGCTCGACCCCCTCGATGTCCAGCGCGATGTCCTCTCCGCGGGCGGCCAGGATCTGGTCGCTGAGCAGGCTGTACCGCTGGTTGTGGCTCATCGCGTCGAGCCCGGTGTGGGCGTGTTCCAGGGTCGGCAGGATGCCCACCATGACGATCCGGGCGCCCGCCTCGGCCGCCCTCCGGTCGGCGTAGCGCAACCCGGTGTCGATCTCCTCGCGCAGTTCCTCGAACACGTGCCCGCAGAGCCGGTGGGGCGTGATGTTGACCTCGATGTTGAACCGGCCCAGTTCGGTCTGGAAGTCGCTGGAGCCGATCGAGCTCAGCACCTGCGCGTTGTTCATCGCCGGCAGGCCCTGCTCGTCGGCCAGGTTGAGTTCGATCTCCAGGCCCATCACCGCCCGCGGCCGGTCGAAGCGGTCCTCCCGGAGCATCCGTCCGAGCGCCTCCTGGCACGCGTGGAGCTTGCGTCGGTACAGCTGCCGGTCCGCCAGCTCCGCCCGAGTCGCCACGACCTTCTCGCCCACGGTCCCCTCCTCCAGAGCCACCCCGTCGAGCACCCGGTCGACCGACCGTGCAAGCATCATGCCCACCTCGAAGATCGATACCCGAATGCGCGTACTGGCTTGCAATGCAAGGCATCTGACGGAAAATCAGAGGAACTGTGGACTTGCTCGCCACCACAGCCTGTGATAAACAGATCACCCTGCGCACCTGTTCGAATTAGCACAGCGCTCCGGCCGGTCCACCCCGCCCCGAACCCCCCGTCGACGGCGGCGACCGCGCCGGCACCGCGATCCTGCACAACCGGACACGGCCGGGCCCCGTCACCGAAGACGCGTCGCCCCTCCACGCCGGTATGACGCACTCGCACGCCGATCTCGCACGGAGAGGCGGACCCCGCCATGACTCTGCAAACCCCCCAGCCCCCGCCGAGCGCCCTGCGCGCGGTCCTGGGCGCGCTCGACTCGGAGACCGCGCTGCGCCAGCCCGCCGCCGCAGCGCTGCGCCGTCCGACCGGCCCCCTGCTCCCCGCCCACCCGCTCGCGGTGCACGTCCTGAACGGCCCTCGCCCCGAGCTCCCGGCCGCCCGCCGCATCGGCTGGCGCTTCCTGATCAAGGACGGCGCGGAGGTGGCCGCCGCCGCCGAGGTCGTGCAGAGCGCCGAGGGCCACAGCTTCTCCCACTTCACCGCCGGCCCCTACCTCGACTCCACCGTCCGGGCGCTGCGCGAGGCCTGGCAGCTCGCCCAGGGCTCCCGGACCCGCCGCCAGCCCCGGCTGCTGACCTTCCCCGGCCAGTACGCCACGGCGCTCTGGCTGCACAGCCCCGACACCGAACCGGACGGCGACCTGCTGATCCCCCTGGCCCCGGCCCCGCTCGGCATCACCGCGCACCGCGCCTGCCCGGCCGCCGAACTGCTGCCGCTGCTCGCCCGCGCCCCGCTCGCCAGGCCGCTGCTGCTCGGCTCCGCCTGACGGACGACGAGCCGATCGGCGACGCGATCCGCGATCCGCGATCCGTTCGGCTCTCCGATCGGCGCCCCCTCGGGCCGCCGGGCCCACCCGCCCGGCGGCCCCCACCCGCGATCGCACACCCGCCCCGAAGCTCCGCGCCCGCGCCCGGGCCCCATCCGACCCGAGACCACCCGTCCGGGCCATCCGGCATGGTCCGAACGGGCCATCTCATGGCTGACCCACCGGTGTGCCATTTCCCGCCGGCCCCACCTGAACGGGTGATCTCTACCCGGGAGTTGTGGCGCATGTCACGAAATCCCTGCGCGCGGGTCCCGCGATGCCGACACTGGGAACCAGCGTGGAAGGACCACCTGTCCTACCCACTTGAGCGCCGGTCCACACTTGGCCGGCGCGCGGACAGGATCCGACCACCGCGGCGGCTCCGGACGGCACGACCTCCGGAGACCGCACCACGGGGAGGATCGCAGAGCGAAGCGAGGGTACGCGTATGTGCCAGCACCGTCCTGAGTGCCCGTCGGCCGAGTCCGAGGACCGCGAGGCGGCCGTGTCGGTGGCCCGCCACCCGGAGCAGGGCTGGAGCCTGCTCTGCAACGGCGTGGTCCTGTTCGAGGACACCGGAGAACTGCTGCCCGACGGCCGGGTGATCGCCCCGCGCCGCCCCGTCGCCCACGCGGCCTGACCACCCGGTCCGACCGTACGGCGGGGGCGGCCGCCGACTCCACCGGCACGAGGGACAGGGCCCCGGCGGAAGCTCCGCCGGGGCCCTGTCGTTACCTGCCGGACCTCCTGGGTCCGGTCCGGTCAGACGCCGTACTCGTCCAGCGGCGGGCAGGAGCAGACCAGGTTGCGGTCGCCGTAGGCGCCGTCGATCCGGCTGACCGGCGGCCAGTACTTGTCCGCCGGGTTCACGCCCGCCGGGAAGACCGCCTCCTGCCGCGAGTAGCCGTGCGCCCAGTCGCCGGCCAGCGTGGCGGCGGTGTGCGGGGCGTTGCGCAGCGGGTTGTCGTCGGCCGCCCACTCGCCCGAGCCGACCTTGTCGATCTCGGCACGGATGGTGATCATCGCCTCGCAGAAGCGGTCGATCTCGTACAGGTCCTCGGACTCGGTCGGCTCGATCATCAGCGTGCCGGCCACCGGGAAGGACATCGTCGGCGCGTGGAACCCGTAGTCGATCAGGCGCTTGGCGATGTCGTCCACCGTCACGCCCGTCTCCTTGGTCAGCGGACGCAGGTCGATGATGCACTCGTGCGCGACCAGGCCGCCCGGGCCGGTGTAGAGCACCGGGAAGTGCGGCGCCAGGCGCTTGGCGATGTAGTTGGCGTTCAGCACGGCGACCTGGGTCGCGTGCTTGAGGCCCTCGCCGCCCATCAGCCGGACGTACGCCCAGGAGATCGGCAGGATGGCCGCCGAGCCCCACGGCGCGGCCGAGATCGGGCCGACGCCGGTGGCCGGGCCGGCCTCCGACTGCAGCGGGTGGTTCGGCAGGTACGGCGCCAGGTGGGCGCGCACCGCCACCGGGCCGACGCCCGGGCCGCCGCCGCCGTGCGGGATGCAGAAGGTCTTGTGCAGGTTCAGGTGCGAGACGTCCGCGCCGAACTTGCCCGGCTTGGCGAGGCCGACCAGGGCGTTCAGGTTGGCGCCGTCCACGTAGACCTGGCCGCCGGCCTCGTGCACCAGGGCGCAGATGTCGGTGATCTGGGTCTCGTACACGCCGTGGGTGGACGGGTAGGTGACCATCAGCACGGCGAGGTTGTCGCGGTGCTGCTCGATCTTGGCCTTCAGGTCCTCGACGTCCACGTCACCGTCGACCAGGGTCTTCACCACGACCACGCGCATGCCGGCCATCACGGCGGAGGCCGCGTTGGTGCCGTGCGCCGAGGACGGGATCAGGCAGACGTCGCGCTGGGTGTCGCCGTTGGCGTGGTGGTAGGCGCGCACGGCCAGCAGGCCGGCCAGCTCGCCCTGCGAGCCCGCGTTCGGCTGGATCGACACGGCGTCGTAGCCGGTCACCTCGACGAGCTGCTGCTCCAGCTGGCGGATCAGGGTCAGGTAGCCCTGGGCCTGGTCGATCGGCGCGAAGGGGTGCAGCTGGCCGAACTCGGGCCAGGTCACCGCCTCCATCTCGGTGGTCGCGTTGAGCTTCATGGTGCAGGAGCCCAGCGGGATCATGCCGCGGTCCAGCGCGTAGTCCCGGTCCGACAGGCGGCGCAGGTAGCGCAGCATGGCGGTCTCGGAGCGGTGGCTGTGGAAGACCGGGTGGGTCAGGTACTCGTCCTCGCGCAGCAGCGCGGCGGGCAGCGTCTCGGCGGCCTCGGCGACCTCGACGGCGGGGACGCCGAACGCGGCCCACACACCGGCCAGGTGCTCGCGGGTGGTGGTCTCGTCGGTGGAGACGGAGATCCGGTCGGCGCCGTCCTGGTGGACGTTGATGCCGTTGGCGCGGGCGGCGGCGGCGATCTCGGCGGCGCGGCCCGGGACGACGGCGGTGACGGTGTCGAAGAACTCGCCGTGCAGCAGCTCGACGCCGCCGGCCCGCAGGCCCTCGGCGAGGGCGGCGGCGTAGCGGTGGGTGCGGCGGGCGATGTCGGCCAGGCCGTCCGGACCGTGGTACACGGCGTACATCGAGGCCATGACGGCGAGCAGCACCTGCGCGGTGCAGATGTTGCTGGTGGCCTTCTCGCGGCGGATGTGCTGCTCGCGGGTCTGCAGCGCCAGGCGGTAGGCGCGGTTGCCGTCGACGTCGACGGAGACGCCGACCAGGCGGCCGGGCAGCGAGCGGGCGTACTCGGCGCGCACCGACAGGTAGCCGGCGTGCGGGCCGCCGAAGCCCATCGGCACGCCGAAGCGCTGCGAGGTGCCGCAGGCGATGTCGGCGCCCAGCGAGCCCGGGGACTTGAGCAGGGTCAGCGCGAGCAGGTCGGCGGCGACGGCGACGATCGCGCCCAGGCCGTGCGCCTGCTCGATCACCGGGGCGAGGTCGCGGACCACGCCGGTGGCGCCGGGGTACTGGAGCAGCACGCCGAAGACGCCGCGCTCGGCGATCTCGGCCGGGATGCCCTCGGAGAGGTCGGCGACGACGACCTCGACACCGGTCGGCACGGCGCGGGTGTTGATCACCGCGACGGTCTGCGGCAGGGTCTCGGCGTCGACCAGGAAGACGCCGCCCTTGACCTTGGTGACGCGGCGGGCGAGGGCCATCGCCTCGGCGGCCGCGGTGCCCTCGTCCAGCAGCGAGGAGCCGGAGGTCGGCAGGCCGGTCAGGTCGGAGACCAGGGTCTGGAAGTTGAGCAGCGCCTCCAGGCGGCCCTGCGAGATCTCCGGCTGGTACGGGGTGTAGGCGGTGTACCAGGCCGGGTTCTCCATGACGTTGCGCAGGATCACCGGCGGGGTGAAGGTGCCGTAGTAGCCCAGGCCGATCATCGGCTGGAGCACCTGGTTGCGGCCGGCCAGCTCGCGCAGCTCGGCGAGGACCTGGGCCTCGGTCCGGCCGGCGGGCAGGTCCAGGGCGGTGATGGAACGGATCGCCTCGGGCACCGCGGTGGCGGCGAGCTCGTCCAGCGAGCCGTAGCCGACGGACGCCAGCATCTTCTCCTGGGCGGCGGCGTCGGGGCCGATGTGGCGGTTCTCGAAGGGGCTGGCCAGCTCAAGCTCGGTGAGGGTCGAGGCGCCGGTGGGGCGTCCCGCGTTCGGCTGGGCGTTCATGGTGGTCGAGGCCTCCTGGTCACGGACCGGCGGGGGTACGCACGCCGGCCGGCCTCGCCGCTGCGAGCAGCGGACAAGCCTGGGCGGGCGGACCCGACAGGCCTCCCCCTCTGTCATCGGGACCTGAGAGCTTCACCCGCACGGGGCGCTGTGGGCGCTCCGCCGGCTTGCACCGTCGGTGAGGGTGGTGATCGCCGGCTTCCGTGCCGACGCTCCTGCCCTGCTTTCCAGAGTGACCTACCCCACACGGTACGGATGCCTGAGAGATTCCGGGGAGGAGTTGCTCCTTCGGCGCTCCGACCAGCGGCTTTCGTGATCGGAGACTCTCCCGAGCGGGCTCTGCGGTCGCCGCCCAGGGTACCAGCGGGAGGCCCCCCGATCACGGCTGCGTCAGGTCGTTCGAGGTCTACGCGCGTCCCCCGGAGGGCGCAGCTCGCACCCCGTACGGCGCACCCTGGTCGCGCCTGTCCGATTAGTGGCTTTTGGTATGAAATTGTGGGCGGAAGGGCGCTCCGGCCGCCCTCCTGCAGGAGTTCCGCAGGCTCAGTGCACGGGAGGAAAGAGTGCAGACCGAAATCGACCCCCGGGACCTCATCGGTCACAAGGCCGTCGACCGCAACGGAGACAAGATCGGCACGGTCGACGAGGTCTACCTGGACGACGCCACCGGGCGCCCCGAGTGGGCGGCGGTCCGGACCGGCATCTTCGGCCGGGACGCCTTCGTCCCGCTGACCACGAGCGAGTTCTCCGGCGACGAGCTCCGGGTGCCGTACGACAAGTCACTGGTGAAGGAGTCACCGGACTTCGGCGTCGGCCAGCACCTCTCCCCCGCCCAGGAACTCCAGCTGTACCGCTACTACGGGCTCGACACCCCGATGGACAGCCGCCCGAACGGCGAGAACGGGAGCCGGCCCAAGCAGCCCGACCTCGACTTCGGCACCACGGCGGCGGCCGCCGCCGCGACCGGCGCGGCGGCCCCGGCGAAGTCGCTCACCTTCCACACCCCGGAGCGCTCCCCCGAGCCCGCCACGGCCCGGACGCCCGCCACGGCAGCGCCCGCCGCCGCCGTGGCGGGCGCCGACACCACCAGGACCGCCCCGGAGCCCGAGGTCCGGACCGTCTCCGCCCCCGCCGCCACCGCACCCCCGGCGGCCGCGCCCGCCTCGGCCGACTCCTCCGCGCTCACCACCCACGCGCCCACCGCCGAACCGAAGGCGCAGTCGCAGCCCGCCCCCGCCCCCATCCCGACGGCGGCCACCACGACCGCCACGAGCGCCGCGAGCGCCGGCGCCGCACCGGCCGCCCCCAACAGCCCGGTCGAGATCACCTGCCGCGAGGAGCGGCTGGAGATCACCACCGAGTGGCACACCCTCGGCACCGCGAAGCTGCGCAAGTACGTGACGACCGAACAGGTCGAGCGCCGCGTGCCGGTGATCCGCGAGCGCGTCCGGGTCGAGCGCACGCCGGTCAGCGAGGCCGAGCGCGCCGCGCTCACCGAGAAGGACATCGCCGAGGCCGTCGAGGAGGTCACCCTCCGTGAAGAGCGCGCGGTGACCCGCAAGTACCTGGCCCCCGTCGAGCGGGTGCGTCTGGTCGTCGAGCGGTACACGACCGAGGAGGTGATCCGGGAGGAGATCCGCCGGGAGCACGTCGAGGTCCACGACACCACCGGCACCCAGAACCCGGCCCCCCTGGCGCCCGCCGCCTCGCCGTCCACCTCGCCCCCCGAGACGCCCCGCCCGGCCGCACTGCGGCCGCTCGCCTGACAGCACCCCCGGCACGAGGGCCCCGGACAGCCGTCCGGGGCCCTCGTCGCACGCCCGGGCGCCGCTTGTCGCGTACCCGACCCTTCGTCTTTGCCAAAGCTTAACCACTCGATATTTGACACTCTGAAGTATCCCCTGCAAAGTTACTTCAGTTCATTCACTATGTACGAGAGGAAGCAACCGTGAGTGAGGCACCACAGCCCACCACCGCGGCCGAGAAGCAGAGCAGCGCCCGGGTCCTGCCGGCCCTCATCCTGGCGATGCTGTCGTTCAGCGTGGTGCAGACCGCGGTCGTCCCGATCCTGCCCTCGCTGGCCAGGGAACTGAACGTCTCCGCCTCCAGCATCACCTGGCTGATGACCGCCAACCTGCTCTCCGCGGCCGTGCTGACTCCTCTCCTGGGCCGCTTCGGCGACCTCCGGGGCCGCAAGCCGATGCTGCTGATCTCGCTGGCCGGCCTGGTCGCCGGTTCGGCGCTGGCGGTCAGCACCCACTCCTTCACCTGGCTGGTCGTCGCCCGGGTCCTCCAGGGCGCCGGCGGTGGCGTCCTGCCGCTGGCGATCAGCATCGTCCGCGACGAGCTGCCCAAGCAGAAGGTGACCGGCGGCGTCGCCGCCATCAGCGCCTCGATGGGCGTCGGCTCCGGCCTCGGCCTGGTCGCCACCGGCCTCCTGCTGGAGCACTGGAACTACAAGTCCATCTTCTGGATGGGCCTGGTCTTCGGCCTGATCGCGGTCGCCCTGGTCGCCTTCCGCGTCCCCACCGACCCGGTCACCGACAAGGAGGGCGGCGCCGACCCGCTGGGCGCCATCGCCCTCGCCGGCTGGCTCTCCGCGCTGCTGGTCGCGGTCAGCCAGGGCAACCACTGGGGCTGGACCTCCAACAAGACGCTCGGCCTGTTCGCCGTCGCCGCCGTGGTCGCCCTGGTCTGGGGGATCATCGAGACCAAGGTCGCGCACCCGCTCGTGGACATGAAGATGATGGCCCGTCCGGCCGTCGCCTTCACCAACGTGGCCGGCCTGCTCATCGGCTTCGGCATGTACGGCTCCTTCATGGTCATCAGCAACTTCGCCCAGACCCCGGAGAAGCTGACCCACTACGGCTTCACCGCCACCGTGCTGCACGCCGGCATCATGCTGCTGCCGTCCGCCATCGGCTCGATGGTCGCCGCCCCGGTCGGCGCCCTGCTGATCGCCCGTCGCGGCCCGCGCCTGCCGCTGGTCCTCGGTGGCGTCCTCGGCGCCGTCGCGATGGCCTACCTGGCCGTCCGCCACGGGCACGAGGCCGACATCTACACCGCCTCGGCGATCTTCGGTCTCGGCGTCGGCCTCGCCTTCGCCGCGATGCCCGCCTACATCAACGGCGCCGTCCCGGCCGAGCAGAGCGGCATCGCCAACGGCATGAACTCCGTGCTGCGCACCGTGGGCGGCGCGATCGGCACCGCCGTGATGGCCGCCATCCTGACCGGCGACACCATGAAGCTGCCGCCGCAGATCCCGCTCTCCCTGCCCACCCTGGACGCCTACAAGCACGCGTTCTGGACCGCGGCCGTCGTCTGCGTCGTCGCCGGCGTCGTCCCGTTCCTGATCCGCGGCGGTACGGCGGCCGCCACCGCGACCGTCGTCGGCGGTTCGGCCCAGCAGGACTCCAGCCCCGAGCTGGTCAAGACCGACGCCTGACGAGGCGTCCGGCCCCCGCGCTCAGGGACAGGGCGCGGGGCCCCGGGTCCCCGTACGTCGCGAGGGCATCACGACCGTACGGGACCCGGCACGGTGATCGGCCCCACCCGGTACTCCCCCACCGGGTGGGGCCGCTTCGCGTTTCAGGCCCCCGTGTCCGATCCGCCACCCCCGTCCGATCCGCCGCCCTCGCTCCCGCCCCCGTGCTCGCTCCCGTCCTCGACCCGGCGCAGCGGCAGCGGCCGGGTCGGTTCCAGCGCCGGGTCGTCCACCGCGAAGGTCCGCACCCGCCCCGGCCCGCTCCACGGCGTCTCGAACCGCACGGTGACCCTCCCGACGCCACTGCCCTGCACCCAGCCCGGCCCGAACTCCTCGTGCCGGACGTCCTGCCCGGGCATCCACCGCCGCACCACGACGGCCTCCGGCTCCTCCTCGACCGGCTCGGCCTCGGCCGCCGCCTCCGCGTGCTCCGCGGCCTCCTCCCGCAGCGCCTGGGCGAACAGGTCCTCCTGGGTGTAGTCGGCGAGTTGGGTGACGCCCACGCCCAGCAGCCGGACCCCGCCGGCGATGTCCACCTGCTCGGCCAGCCGGCGCGCGGTCGCGGTGATCACCGTCTCGTCGTCCGTGGGCCCGCCGAGGGTCTCCGAGCGGGTCAGCGTCGAGAAGTCGAACCGCCGGACCTTGAGCACCACCGTGCGCCCCGACCGCCCGGCCGCCCGCAGCCGCCGCACGCACCGGCCGGCCAGCGCCTCGACCTCGCGCAGCACCCGCTCCCGGTCGGCCAGGTCCACCTCGTAGGTGTCCTCCACCGACACGGACTTGGCGTCCTGGTCGGCGACCACCGGCCGCTCGTCCAGCCCCGTGGACATCTGGAAGATCCCGGCACCGTGCGCCCGCCCCACCAGCTGCACCAGCTCCGCCTCCCCCGCCTCCGCGAGGTCGGCCACCGTGTTGAGCCCGGCCCGGCGCAGCACCTGCTCGGTGGCCGGCCCGATCCCGGGCAGCGCCCGCACCGGCATCGGGCCGAGCACGGCCCGCTCCTGCCCGGGCTCGATCATGACCAGCCCGTCCGGCTTGGCCTGCTCGGAGGCGATCTTGGCCATCAGCTTGGACCCTGCGGCCCCCACGGAGCCGGTCAGCCCGGTCCGCCGCCGGATGTCCGCCCGCAGGTCCTCCGCCAGCGCGAGCACCAGCTGCTCTCCCGTGTCGTGGTCCGCCGCCAGCAGCGCCGGGCCGTACGGGCCGGCCTCCAGGTCGACGAAGGCCTCGTCCAGGCTGAGCGGCTGCACCAGCGGGGACAGCTGCCGCAGCAGCCCCATCACGATCTCGCTGTTCTGCCGGTAGGCCTCGAACCGCCCCGACAGGAAGGCCGCGTTGGGGCAGAGCCTGCGCGCCTGCGCCATCGGCATCGCCGAGTGCACCCCGAACCTCCGCGCCTCGTACGAGGCCGTGGAGACCACCCCGCGCCCGCCGAGCCCTCCGACGATCACCGGCTTGCCGCGCAGGCTGGGCTTGGCCGCCTGCTCCACCGCCGCGAAGAAGGCGTCCATGTCGAGGTGGATGATGCTCGGCAGAGATCGCACCCGCCGATCATCGCGCACGGGTCCGACAGTCCGTACGAACCCGGCCGCCGTCCCTAGGGCCGCTGCGCCGCGGCGGCCGCCAGCGCCCTCGGGATGCCGTCCTCCCGGGGCCCCAGGAACACCGGGTCCGGCCGCAGCCAGGCGTTCGCCGCCGCCTTGCCGGCCCCGGCGACCTCCCGCAGCCCGCCGTACAGCCAGGTGGCGTCGTGCTGCTCCGGCACCCCGACCGCGTACGAGCGGATGCCCGCCGCCTCGCACAGCGCCAGTGCCCGGCGGACGTGGAAGTCCTGGCTGACCAGCACCGCGTGGTCCACCCCGAAGATCCGGCGCGCCCGGGTGCAGGAGTCCCAGGTGTCGAATCCCGCGTAGTCCCGCACCACCCGGTCCTCGGGCACCCCGTGCCGGGTCAGGTAGTCGTACATCGCGTCGGGCTCGGAGTACTCGACCCGCCCGTTGTCCCCGGTCACCAGGATCGCCTGCACCTTCCCCTCCCGGTACAGGTCCGCCGCCGCGACCAGCCGGTGCTCCAGGTACGGCGAGGGCCTGCCCTGGTACAGACCTGCGCCGAAGACCACCGCGACCGGCGCGGCGGGCGCGCTCTCCACCGTGCCCACCCGGTCCCCCGCGGAGCACCACACCCAGGCGCTCGGGGCCAGCGCCAGCGAGCAGAGCACCGTCCCGAGCTGGAACACCCGGCGCTGCGTACCCCGTTGCCGCAGCCGCACCCCCAGCAGCCCGGCCCTGCGCCGCAGCAGCCCCGATATCCCGGTGCCGACTCCCACGTGCCCTCCCTCGATCACGTCAACAGGGAACACGACGGGGCCGCGGGTCCGAACGGTTCCCCGTTCGGACCCGCGGCCCCGTGGAAGGCCTGCTCAGACCGCCCGGTTGCGGCGCTGGGCGAGTTCGTCGGCCGGATCGTGCCCGACCACGGTCTCGCCGGTGTCGGTGCGCTCGGCGTGCAGTCGCCCGAGGGTGAGCTCCAGCTCCTGCCAGACCGCGCCCACCGCGATGCCGAAGACCCCCTGACCGCCCTTCAGCAGGTCCACCACCTGCTGCGGGGTGGTGCACTCGTACACCGTCGCGCCGTCGCACATCAGCGTCATCCCGGCCAGGTCGGCCTGGTCGGCGGACTGGAGGTGGGCGACCGCCACCCGGATGTTCTGCAGCGAGACACCCGCGTCGAGCAGCCGCTTCACGATCTTCAGCAGCAGGATGTCGCGGAAGCTGTAGAGCCGCTGGCTGGTCGACGGGTACGCGGTGCGGACGCTGGGCTCCAGCAGTCCGGTACGGGCCCAGTAGTCCAGCTGGCGGTACGTGATGCCGGCCGCCGCGCAGGCCGTCGGACCGCGGAACCCGAGCAGGTCGGACGTCGGGACCAGCCGTTCGATGGCCGGCTGGCCCGGTTGTACGGCCGGGAACCTGCCGACCCTGGGGAGATCCGTGACGGTGCGAGCGGTGCGCGGCATGTGCACGGCGCACCGGCCTCCCACGGCCGCGTCATCGCCGGTGCTGCTCATGCCTGCCTCCGTCCACTCGTGCTGCGGGCAACCCGACTGCGGGCATCGGCCACCCGGACAGCCACTCCTGACGGTAGGCAGTCCCCTATGACCCGTCAACGATCGCCACGCCGGGTCAGACAATCCGCATCACTCAGGAGAGTGGTTTTTCGTGCCCCTAGTGTGGGTAGGAGGACGGTTTTTCGCAAAACGATGGGCCAGAAGGCCGCACAGGGGTCCTCGCTACTGCGGACCACTGCCCCCGAAGTCCTCGGGCGACACCTGGTCGAGGAACTCGCGGAACTTCTCGACCTCGTCCTCCTGCTCGTCCGGGATCGCGATGCCCGCCTCGGCGAGCACCTCCTCGCTCCCGTAGATCGGCGTGCCGGTGCGCAGCGCCAGCGCTATGGCGTCGGACGGCCGGGCGCTCACCTCGACCCCGCCGGCGAACACCAGCTCGGCGTAGAACACGCCCTCCCGCAGGTCGGTGATGCGGACCTCGGTGAGCTGCTGGCCGAGCGCCTCCAGGACGTCCTTGAACAGGTCGTGCGTCAACGGGCGCACCGGCGTCATGCCCTGCTGGGCGAAGGCGATCGCGGTCGCCTCGCCGGGGCCGATCCAGATCGGCAGGTAGCGATCTCCCCCGACCTCCCGCAGCAGCACGATCGGCTGGTTGGAAGGCATCTCCACCCGGACACCCACGACGTCGAGCTCATTCACACAGGCAACCCTATGGCTCCGCTCCCGGATATGAAAGCGCAGGGCCGACGCCGCTGGTCAGCGCGGTGCGGTTCGCGCCCCCGGGCCGCGCGGTCGCCGGAACGACCGGTCGGACGGGCCCTAACCACGGGTCCGCAGACCGGCCTGGACCATGGCCGCGTGCAGCCGTACGGACAGCGTCGCGAGCTCCCGGGCGGTGGCCTCCGCGTGCGCCCTGGTCTGCGGGTTCCGGTGCCGGCGCAGTGGTGCCACCACCTGCTCCACCAGCGCGATCTCGCGGTCCGCCGCGGCCTTCATGGCACGCAGGTGCCGGGGCTCCAGCCCGTACCGGCCGAGCTCCGCGACCAACCGGGCCACTTGGAGCGCCTCGCCGTCGTAGCCGCCGTCCGGCCCCGGGGCGACCAGCCCGTAGGACTCCCACTCGGCCAGCTCCGGCTCCCCGGCCTCGGCCGCGGCCAGCAGTTCGGCACGCCCCAGCCGGACGCCGGAGGGCACCTCGCCGGCGGCCACCAGCTCCCGGTCCGCTTCCTCCAGCGGCCCGGGGCGCGTGTCGGCGGCGGGCAGCGCGGGCGGGTTCTCGCCGCGCTCGATGGCGTCCAGGTGCTCCCGGATCACCCGCAGCGGCAGGTAGTGGTCCCGCTGCATGCGCAGGACGTACGCCAGCCGTTCGACGTCGGCCGGGCTGAACTTGCGGTACCCCGAGGGCGTGCGCTGGGGCTCGACCAGCCCCTCCGCCTCCAGGAAGCGGATCTTGGAGATGGTCACCTCGGGGAAGTCGTCGCGCAGGAAGGCCAGCACAGCGCCGATGCTCAGCAGCTCGTCACCGCCGCGCCGACGGCCGGCGGGCCGCTCGGCCCGGACCGGCTGCCGCGGGCCCGCGACCACCCCGCGTCCGCCGCGGTCCGCGTGCGGACCGGACGGGGTTGGGGTGGCCGCCCCGAGAGAAGAGGAAGGGGTATTCGTATTCACTCGGGCTCCTGCCGACGTCGTTTTCAGTACCCCCGGTTGTGGCCGGCGAAGAACACCAGCCGGTACTTCCCGATCTGGACCTCGTCGCCGTTGTTCAGCGACACCTCGTCGATCCGCTCCCGGTTCACGTAGGTGCCGTTGAGGCTCCCCACGTCCGCGACGCTGAAGCCGGCCGGGGTGCGGCGGAACTCCACGTGCCGGCGGGAGACCGTGACGTCGTCCAGGAAGATGTCACCCTGCGGGTGGCGACCCGCCGTGGTGACGTCCGAGTCCAGCAGGAAGCGGCTGCCGGAGTTCGGACCTCGCTGGACGATCAGCAGGGCCGAGCCCGGCGGCAGCGCGTCGATCGCCGACAGCACCTCGGCCGACAGGGCCGGCGTGGCGCCGGTGCCGGTCGTGGTGGTGGGGTCGTAGGACTCCAGGCCGGAGATGGAGATGGTCGACGTGGTCTCCGCCGCCCCCTCCGGGAGCAGACCGCCGCGCAGCGCCGTGCCGCAGTTGGAACAGAACCGGGCCGAGGCCGGGTTCTGGTTGCCGCACCTGGGGCACGGAGTGGGGCCAGCCATGTTCACAGCCTCCTGGCGCGGCACACCCGACGGGTTGTGCCCGGCGTACGGATCCGGGGCAAACCCTCCACCAGAGGTTGAGGGTCCTGACGGGAAACCTATGCGCGGCTCGCCGGAGGGGTCAACCGACGCGCCGTAGCCCGCCTGATTCCCCGCGTACTGGGCGGCTCCACCGTCCCGGTAGAGCTGCTGACCCGCGTACGGCGCGGCCTCGGGGGCCGGGCGCATGCCCGGCACGGCGGGCTCGTCCTCGGGGCGGCGGTGACGCGCGGTGGGCGCCTCGACGGCGGCCGCGTCACGGCCCTTGTTACGACCGAACAACTTCGAGAAGAAACTCACGGGCGAATCCCCTTGCGTGTGACAGACCCGCCCGCGGGGCAGGGTGAGAACCTCGGACATGCTGCGGGCCCGCTCGCTGCTGCTCGGGCCCGCTGGAGTGGTACTCCGGCGGTTGGTACTGCGGTTGTTGCTCCGGAGCGAACTGGTGCGAACCAGTCTCGCCCATGTGACGGCGGCGCCCCGAACCGGGTGCCGCCCGCCCTTGACGGGCCGTTCGTCGGGCGCCCCGTCACTTCGAAGCCGGCTTGGCGTACTGCGGCGACTTCGGGTCGACGAGGGCGTCCACGACCACCTTCTGCTGCTGGGTGATCGTCGCCCGCGCCTGGTGGCTCTCCAGCGTGCGGACGACACCTCCCGGGATGTTCAGCGCGGGTGTCAGATCCTGCGGGTTCCCCACGACCGTGAAGCGGTAGGGCTGCGAGACCTTCTTCCCGTCGATCTGCACCCCGCCGCCCGACAGGTCGGTGAAGTAGGTGTTGACCACCACACGCACATCGTTGATCTGAATCGCCTCCGCCCCCGCCGCTCGAAGTTCTTGCAGGGTGTCCAGCAGCATATCTGCCTTCACCTGCCCTTGGGGATCATCGACCGTGAGTACGATGCCCGGACCAGTGGCTTTGACGGTGCCGGCGAGCACGCCGAGCTCCGTCACCTTCTTCCTGGTCTGCTCCTGGGCCTCCTTGGCCTGGTTGGAGCTGTTCTCCAACTTCGCCAGGGACTGCTCCAACTCCGCCTTCTCCTGCTGGAGACGCTGCTGACGGCTGTCCAGTTCGTCGAGGATCCGTACCAGGTCCTCCTGGCGGGCCCCGCGGAGCTGGCTGTGGTGGTCGTTGGTCGACCGCACCTGGATCGCCAGGCCCAGACCGAGCGAGAACAGCAGCAGCGCCACCACCAGTTGCCCGCGCGAGAGCCGCGGCGGCCAGAGCGCCGCCTTCAGCCGCCGCCGGCCGGCGTTCCGGTCCGCGGCGGGTTCGGGCCCGGCGTCCGGCTCGGGCTCCGGTGCGGATTCCGCCTCGGGCTCGGCGGCGGGCACGGGTTCGGCGGCGGGCACGGGCTCGGCGGCGGGCACGGGTTCCGGCTGAGCCTCGGCCGCCGACGAGGCCTCCGGCGCGCCCCGGGGTGCCGGCTCCACGACCTTCGTGAGCCGCAGCGTCGGCTCGGCCACCGGAGCGGCCTCAGGCTCAGCCTTAGCGTCAGACTTCCCCTCCGAGGCCTCCCCGGCCCCGGCCGTCTCCCCCGCCGCCTGGGCGGCCTCGGACGCGGCCGCCGGGCCCTCCGGCCCGGCGGGCCCGGCCGGCTCCGGTTCGGGCCCGTCCACGGCGTCCTCGGCGGGCTTCGCAGCCGTCTCCTCGGCCGCCTTCCCGCTCGTCCTTGCGCCCGGCTCCCCGGGGACCGGACCGGCCGCCGGGGCCTCCCGCTTCTCCGCGGCCGCCGCCTCGCGGCCCGGCTCAGGCACGGAAGACATGGCGCCGGATCGCGGCCGCGTTGGAGAAGATGCGGATGCCCAGGACGACGACCACACCGGTCGACAGCTGCGAGCCGACGCCCAGCTGGTCGCCGAGGAAGACGATCAGTGCCGCGACCACCACGTTCGACAGGAACGAGACGATGAACACCTTGTCGTTGAAGATCCCGTCGAGCATCGCCCGGACGCCGCCGAACACGGCGTCCAGCGCCGCCACCACCGCGATCGGCAGATAGGGCACGACGGCGTCCGGCACCTCGGGTTGGACGAAGAGGCCGACGACCACCCCGATCACAAGACCCAGTACGGCAATCACGGTCTGGCTGCTCCTGTCCCTGTCGAGGTCTTGGTGGATCCGGTCGTCGGACGCCGCTTGGCGCTGGACGTACCGCTGGGCGCGGCCGGCGGCGGCGACGCGGAAGGCTGGGCCGCCGGTGGGACGGACGCGCTGGGGCTCTGCTGGGTCGCGGCGCCGCCCGGCGGCGTTCCGCCCGGAGTCGTCGGGGCCGCGGGCGAGGCTTCGGGGGTCACCGGCTGGGCGGTCCGCAGCGTCACCCCGACCGCCGCCGGCAGCGTCAGGCTCTTCTGCACGGAGAGCGTCGACTTGATGCCGTACTGCTCCTGGAGAAGCCGCAGGTACTGCCCGGCCATGTCCTTCTCGAAGGCGGCGAGGAGCTGCGAGCCGTCCCCGATCGCCTGGATGCTGTACGGCGGCACCAGCGGCCGGTTGTCCACCAGCACCGCCTCGCCCGCGGCCCGGATCGCGGACAGTGCCGTCAGCCGCTGGCCGTTGATCGCGATCGCCTCGGCCCCGGCTCCCCAGAGGCCGTTCACCACGAGCTGCAGGTCGCGGTCCCGCAGCCGGCCGCTGTTGGAGAAGCCCTGCCCGGCCCGCGGGTCGACGTTGCCGCCGAGGCCCGTACCGGCGGCGTCCTCCAGGACCAGCTTCAGACCCGGCCCGGTGACCTGCCCGAGGCCCACCGCCCCGCTCACCCCGCCCGGGTCCCCGTCGCCCGAGGCGAGCGCCTGCTGCTGCGTGCTGTCGACCTTGAGCCGCAGCTCCTGTACCTGCTTCTGCAACTGGTCGGCCGAGGTGTTGCTGTCGTTGATCCGGTGGATCAGTGCGTCCCGCTCCTTGGCCAGCGACGGCTCGGCCTCGTGCGCGTTCACCGCGCCCACCGTCACCACCGCGCCGACCAGCGCGAGCCCGGCGCCGAGCGTGAGCAGTCCCTGCAGGGTGCCGGGTATCCGGCTGTCGCGGGCTCCGCCGCGCGCGGCGGCCGCCTCCGCGTAGCCCTCGTCCAGGCTGTGGTCCATCACGCTGGTCAGCAAGGACATCGAGGCGTCCGGGCGGTTGTACCGTCCGTTCGGGGCACTCGGCGTCGGCGTCGCTGGCATGGAGACCATCGTCCCACGTCGCCGAGGGGGCCCGTGCACGGCCCCTGAGCTGCACACACGCTGCACACATGACGGAACGTGACGGAGTATTCCGAATGATGTGAAAACGGACGGCGGGGCGCGCGGATCACACCGCGCGCCCCGCCGTCCGAGGTAGTTCCGGGCCCGGCTCCCGACCGTGCCCGGCTCGGTTCCGGACCGTGGTCAGCCCCGGGCCGTCACCGCCCCGCGCCGTCGACCACGGCCGCCCACTCGTCCAGCAGCGCCTCGGTGGCCTCGTCGTCGGGGCCCTCGGCCCACAGGTGGGTGACCGCCTCGGCCGGGTCCGGCAGCACCAGCGTCCAGCGCCCGTCCGCCTCTACCACCCGGACCCCGTCGGTGGTGTCCAGCCGACGGCTGCCGGCCGCCTCCACCACCGAGCGCATGACCATGCCCTTGGCCGCCCACGGCGTCGCGATGTCCCGGCGCCGGATGTGCGCCTGCGGGATCCGCGCGTCGATCTGGCTCAGCGTGAGCTGGGTCCGCGCCACCAGGCCGACCAGCCGGACGAACGCCGCGGCGCCGTCCAGCACCCCGCTGAACTCGGGCACCACGAAACCGCCGCGGCCGTCCCCGCCGAACACCGTGCCCTCCGCGGAGGCCGCCTTGGCGAGATCGTCGGGCGTCGTGGTGGTCCAGATCACCTGGGTGCCGTGGTAGGCGGCGACCTGCTCGGCGATCCGGGTGGTGGTCACCGGCAGTGCCACCTGCCCGCTGCGCCGTTCGGCCGCGACCAGGTCCAGCAGCACCAGCAGCGCCCGGTCGTCGTCGATCACCCGGCCGAGCTCGTCCACGAACGCGACGCGCTCGCCCACGGGGTCGAACCGCACCCCGAAGGCCGCCCGCGAGGAGGCCACCAGCTCACCCAGCCTGGCCAGGCCGGCCCGGCGCGCCTCCGCGTCCTCGGTCGGCCGCGCCTCGTCCAGCCCGGTGGAGACGGTGAGTGCCTCCACCCCGAGCCGGCCGAGGATGCTCGGCAGAACGAGGCCGGCACTGCCGTGCGCGGTGTCCACGACCACCTTCAGCCCGGCCTCCCGGACCCCGGTGGTGTCCACCGCCCGCAGCAGGTTGCCCGCGTAGGAGTCGAAGACGCTGGACGGGAAGGTCAGGTCCCCGATCTCACCGGGGAAGGCCCGCCGGAACTCCTGGCGGGCGTAGACCCGGTCGAGCTTGCGCTGGCCGGCCTGCGAGAGGTCCGCCCCGCGCTCGTCGAAGAACAGGATGTCCAGCGAGTCCGGCACGCCCGGCGTGGTCCGCAGGAAGATCCCGCCCGCGCTCCCCCGCGCCGTGTGTTGCCGCGCGACCGGCATGGGCACGTTCTCGAGGTCGCGGACGTCGATCGCGGAGGTCTGGAGCGCCGAAATCATCGCCCGTTTGAGCGCACGCGCACCACGCGAGTGGTCACGCGCAATGGTGACGGTGGCGCCCTTCTTCAGGGTCGTCGCGTACGCCCCCGCCAGCCGCACCGCCAGCTCCGGGGTGATCTCGACGTTCAGGACGCCCGAGACGCCGCGGACTCCGAAGAGGTGCTCCTGGCCGCGCGACTCCCAGATCACCGAAGTGTTGACGACGGCACCGGCCTCGATGGTCTTGAACGGGTAGACCCGGACGTTCGCCCCGATGATCGACTCCTCGCCGACCAGGCACTCGTCCCCGATCACCGCGCCGTCCTCGATCCGCGCGGCACGCATCACGTCGGTGTTCTTGCCGACCACGCAGCCCCGCAGATTGCTCTGCGGTCCGACGTACACGTTGTCGTGCACCACCGCCTTGTGCAGGAACGCACCGCGTTTCACGACCACGTTGCTGCCCAGCACGGTGTGCTCGCGGATCTCCACGCCGGCCTCGACCTTGGCGTAGTCCCCGATGTACAGCGGCCCGCGCAGCACCGCCTCCGGGTCCACCTCGGCTCCCTCGGCGACCCAGACCCCGGGAGAGATCTCGAAGCCGTCGAGCTCGACGTCGACCTTGCCCTCCAGGACGTCCGCCTGGGCCTTGCCGTAGCTCTCGTGGGTGCCCACGTCCTCCCAGTAGCCCTCGGCGACGTAGCCGTAGACCCGCTTGCCCTCCTTCAACAGCTGGGGGAAGACGTCACTCGACCAGTCGACGGACTCGCCCGCCGCGACGTAGTCGAATACCTCGGGTTCCATCACATAGATACCGGTGTTCACCGTGTCGGAGAAAACCTGCCCCCAGGTCGGTTTCTCCAGGAAACGCTCGACCCTCCCCTCGTCGTCCGTGATCGTGATGCCGAACTCCAGTGGGTTCGGCACCCTCGTGAGACAGACGGTGACCAGAGCGTTCTTGCTGCGGTGAAAGTCGATCAATTCCGAGAGATCGAAGTCGGTCAGCGCGTCACCGGAGATCACCAGAAAGGAATCGTCCTTGAGCGCGTCCTCGGCGTTCTTGACACTCCCCGCAGTGCCCAGTGGCGTCTCCTCGTGGGCATAGGTCAGATGCATGCCCAGCTCTTCGCCGTCACCGAAATAGTTCTTGACCAGCGATGCCAGGAACTGCACGGTGACGACGGTGTCGGAGAGGCCGTGCCGCTTCAGCAGCCGAAGCACGTGCTCCATGATCGGCCTGTTGGCGACCGGAAGCAGCGGCTTCGGCATGCTGGAGGTCATCGGGCGGAGTCGGGTGCCCTCGCCCCCTGCCATTACAACGGCTTTCATTACGGGTGCGTCCTCCTTCGCGGTGGTGGACCAGCAGGTCCATCAAAGCGTTCCAGAAGGTTCTCTACCCGGAAGGTCTCGTCCGACGCACCGAGGAGGCGTGGGGCTTCTCTCAGATCACGTCTCAGACTGTGGACGCCGGGCCCGCGGCGCTCCCCCGGACGATCCGCCTCGCCTGAACCGCGTAGAGAATCGCGGCCCACCAGTAGAGCGTCGTCCCCCACCAGATGAACGCCCAGCTCACCACTTCGGCCGGCCGGGCGATCCAGCTGTCCACACTGCCGAGCAGCAGAAGCGGAAACGCGTACATCAGATTGAAGGTCGCGGCCTTGCCCAGGAAACTCACCTGGAGCGGGCCGTAGCCGTGCCGGTTCAGAATCGGCAGCAGCCCGGCGATGAATACCTCACGGGCCAACAGGATCGCGGTGAGCCACCACGGCAGAATCTCACGCCAGGTCAGTCCGACCAGCGTGGACAGCACATAGAGCCGGTCGGCCAGCGGATCGAGCAGCTGCCCCACCCGGCTGATCTGCCCCCACCTCCGGGCGAGCTTTCCGTCCAGATAGTCGCTGATCCCACTCAGCATCAGGATCAACAGGGCCCAACCGTCGTTGTTGGGCCCGTCGAACACCGGCCACAGGATGAGCCAGAGAAACAGCGGAACACCGACCAGCCGGCCCATGCTCAGCATGTTGGGGATGGTGAGGACGCGATCGGTCTGGACCCGCGTCTCCTGGACCTCCACCCGGGGGCCTCCTGTCCCGTGTGACGACAATTGCATGTTGACCCTACAACAGAGAAGCCCCCGACCGGTTCACCCGGCGGGGGCTTCTCTAGAAGAATTGTTCGGCGGCGTCCTGCTCTCCCACAGGGTCCCCCCTGCAGTACCATCGGCGCTGTAAGGCTTAGCTTCCGGGTTCGGAATGTAACCGGGCGTTTCCCTCACGCTATGACC
>NZ_JBEZUT010000070.1:0-30225 GCF_040636595.1 Kitasatospora sp. NPDC036755 | reverse complement strand
ACCCGGGGCAGCTTCATGGAGAGCGGACCTGCATTCGTGCGAAAGGATCATGAATCTTCACCAGCATAGGTCCGTTTTCACGATTGCCATACCAATATTTTGCCAAACGCCCAACTCTCCCCGCCCGACGACCCGTTCCACCGCGCCCGAACCGTGCCCGAGCCCCGGCCCGCCCGCACGGGCGCCGCTAGGGTGGGGCGGATGAGCTTCCACCTGGTCGTCGGACACGGGCCCGCCGGGGCCGCCACCGCCCGCCTGCTGGCCGAGCAGGGCCACGAGGTCCGGGTCGTCACCCGCAGCGGGCGCCCCGCCGGGCCGGCCGCACCCGGCGTCGAGCACCTCGCCCTGGACGCGAGCGACGCGGTCGCGCTGGCGCGGGCCGCCCGCGGTGCCGCCGCCGTCCACGGCTGCGCCGCGCCGCCGCTGCCGCAGTGGACGCGGCTGTGGCCGGCGCTGACCGACTCGCTGTGCGCGGCCGCCGAGGAGAGCGGCGCGGTGCTGGTCCTGCTCGGCAACCTGTACGGCTACGGGCCGGTGGCGGGGGCGATGACCGAGGACCTGCCGCTCGCCGCGACCGGCCCCAAGGGGCGGGTGCGGGCGGCGGCCTGGGAGCGGGCGCGCGCCCTGCACGAGGCCGGGCGGATCCGGGCGGTGGAGGTGCGGGCCTCGGACTTCTTCGGCCCCGGCGTCACCGACGGCGGCCACCTGGCCGCGCGGGTGATGCCCAAGGTGCTGACGGGCCGTCCGGTCGCCACCCTGGGCGATCCGGACACCGCGCACAGCTGGACCTACCTGCCGGACGTGGCCCGGGCGATGGCCGAGATCGCCGGCGAGGAGCGGGCCTGGGGCCGGGCCTGGCACGTGCCCACCGCCCCCGCCCTGTCGGCGCGCGCGATGGTCGAGGGGCTGGCCGCCGAGGCGGGCGGCGGGCCGGTCGCGGTGCGGCGCCTGCCGGCGGCCGCGCTGGCCGTGGCGGGGCTGCTCTCCCCGCTGCTGCGCGAACTGCGGGAGGTGCGCTACCAGTTCGACCGGCCGTTCGTGGTGGACAGCTCGGCCTACGAGGCCGCGTTCGCGGTGCGGGCCACACCGCTGGAGGAGCAGCTGCGGGCGACGGTCGCCTGGTGGCGCGGGCGCGAGCGGCCGTAGCGGCGGCCGTGCCCGTGGCGGCCGCGGCGGCAGCCGCTCGCGGACGGCGTGGTCCGTTCACCGGACGCCGGGCCCCGGCTTCCGTAGGATTCCATCCGTGGCCAAACGACGTGACGTTGAGCGGGAAGTCCTGGGCACCATCGGCGAGTTGGCGGCATCCGGGTTACCGGCCGCCGAGCTGTTCCGGGCGCTGCACGCCCTGCTGCTGGAACCGCTCGGCTTCGACGGCGGCTGCTGGCACGGCAACGATCCGGTGACCGGGTTCCCCACCTCCACCGTCGCCGACGGCCTCGACCCCGCCCAGTTCGAGCAGGCCGTGCACCTGGAGCTGCGGGGCGAGGACGCCACCACCTTCAGCGCGATCCGCACCGCCGGCCACCGGGTGCAGAGCGTCGGCCGGGCCACCGACGGCCGCCCCGAGCGCAGCGTCCGCTACCGGGAGCTGCTGCACCCCTGCGGATACGGCGACGAACTGCGAATCAACTTCGACGTGGGCGGCGGGCGTTGGGGCTCGGCGGCGTTCATGCGCGAGCGCTCCCGCGGCCGCTACGACCTGCCGGACCTGCGCCTGGCCGAGCGCGTCGCCGCCCCGATCGGCGCCGCCCTGCGCGACGCCCACCTCGCCGCCCTGCGCAGCCCCCGCACCCCGTCGCCCGCGCACGCCCCGGCCGTGGCGATCCTGGACCGGCACGGGCGGCTGCGCTCGGCGGACGCGGCGGCCCGCGAACTGATCGGACGCATGGCCGAACCCACCGACCACACCGGCGGGGTGCCCAGCGGCTTCCTCACCGTCGCCCGCCTGGCCGCCCGCCGCGGCGGCGCCGCCGAGATGCGGGTGTGCACCCCGGACGGCCAGTGGCTGGCCCTGCACGCCTCCCTGCTGGACGGCCGGCACGGCGGCGCCGCCGTCGTGGCCTCCCCCGTCTCCCCCCTCCAGCGCCTGCCGCTGGCGATCCTCGCCCACGGTCTGTCCCCGCGCGAGCAGCAGGTCGCCCTGTACGCGGTGCGCGGCACCAGCACCAAGGACATCGCCGCGCTGCTGCACCTGACCGTGCCCACCGTCCAGCAGCACGTCACCGCCATCCTCCACAAGACCGGCGTGCGCTCCCGCCGTGAACTGGTCGCCCTCCTGATGGCCGACCACCTCCCCACCCTCGGCCTGCCCCCGCGGGCGTGAGGCTCCCGGACCGGCCGCGCCCGGACCGGCCGCGCCCGTCCCGGTCGGCCGCACCGGCTCACCGCGCCGCGCACTCGCCCCACGACCGGGCGCGGGACACGGCGCCGACGACGTCCGGCGGGGTCGGGCGGAGGGCGGTGTCACGGCGGCCGGCGCTGTCGGAGCCGCTTCCGGCCGGGCGGCAACGACCACGCCGGACGGGAACGACCGGTACGGGGACGGGAACGGCCACGCCGGGCGGCAACGACCGGTACGGGGGCGGGTCAGAACTGCCAGGCGGGGTCGTCGGCGATCGCCAGCAGGGCGGCCTCGTCCAGGCCCGCGTCCGGCTGCTCGGCCCACTGCTGGAGCGTCACCGTCCGGCCGTCGGCGCGCTGGAGGCGGATGTACAGGGAGGCGCGGTCTCCCTGCCGGGGGGTCAGTGCCACGGCCTCGCCGTGTGCGCCGGAGGGCAGCTCGACCAGGTGGCAGTCGGTCCGCGGGGCGGCCTCCTGCGGGCTCGGCACGCCGGGGCGCGGGGTGACCCTGGGCAGGGCGATGGCGGCGCAGAACGGGACCTTCGGCGCGTCGGCGGTGCGGTCGGCGCCGCCGACGAAGTCCACCGGGCCGGCCGGGGACTGCCAGGCGACCCGGAAGCTGCGGCCCGGGATGTCGCCGGCGCCCACGGTCCTGGCACCGGCCGGGAGCAGGGAGGCCAGGGTGGTTCCCAGGTGGTCGCTGGTCCAGTCGGTGGCCCGGCCGCTGCCGGGGCCGAAGGAGTCCGGGCGCAGCGGCTCGGGGACGGCTCCGGCGGCGCCGGCCAGGGTGAGGGGGCCGGTCAGCGGGTCGGCGGCGGCCGTCGGGGTGCCCGGGGCGGGGGTGGTGGCGGTGGGCAGGGCGGCCACCAGGGCGGCCAGGGCGGCGGTGGCGGCCGTCGCGGCTCCGGTGCGGACGGCCAGCCGGGTGCCGCGGCGGCGGCGTCCGGCCGCAACGGCGGTGTCCACCGTGCCGGGGCGCAGGGGCGGTTCGGTGCCGAGGCCGGCCGCGAGGAGGGTGCGCAGGTCGTCCTGCGGGTCGAGGGCGTCGTGGTGGGTCACAGCAGTTCCTTCAGGGGGGTCGGGGCGGCGGCCAGTTCGTCGAACGGATCGGTGTCGCCGAGCAGGTCGCGCAGTCTGGCGAGTGCGCGGGCGGTGTGGCTCTTGACGGTTCCGGCGGTGCAGCCGAGGGCCTTGGCGGTGTCCGCGATGTCCAGGTCGACCCAGAACCGCAGGACCACCACGGCCCGTTGACGCGGCGGCAGGGCGGCGAGCGCGGCGCGGATCTGCAGCCCGAGCGAGGGGTCGGTGCCCGGGCCGGGCCGGTCGGGCAGCACGGGTGTCGGGTCCTCGCGGCGCCAGCGGCGCCGGGTGTGGTCGATGCAGGTACGGGTCAGCACGCGGTGGGCGTAGGCCTCCACGTTGGCGATCCGGTGCCGTCTTCCCCACACCGCGTACAGCTTGGTCAGTGCGGTCTGCGTGATGTCCTCGGCGTGGTGCCAGTCGCCGCACATCAGGTACGCGGTCCGCCGCAGGTGCGGCAACCGGTCCTCGGCGAAGCCGCGGAACTCCTCCAGGTCTGCGCTACGCACAGGGCGTGTCCTCCGTTCGTCTCTGCCCACTCCGACGGAGCGCGCCCGGTGCCGGGATGTCACGGGTGGCGGGAAAAGTTCGCCGGTCGCGGGGGCGGGAGGATCCGGCCGGTGGTGGGAGGGGTGGGAGGCGTTCCGATTTCTGATCATCGGATGACATCTTCCGCCGCCCTCCGTTCCGTCGATTCCACGCCAGAACCAGTGCGCGGCCCCGGAATCCGTGGCGGCGCCCGATCGAGAGGACTCCTGTGCGAGGAACCCGCAGGTACGACACACGTGGGCGAGGGCCACGGGCGGCCCGGCGGTGGCCGGCCGCCGTGCTCGGTGCGGCCCTGGTCGCGACGCCGGCCGCCCCGGCCGGCTGGGCCGCTCCCGGCCCGGCGCCCGACGCGGGGGCGGACGGGCCGGCGCCGGGCCGTCCGGTCCAGGTCACCCTGGTCACCGGCGACACGGTCACCGCCCTGGTCGGCGCCGACGGCACGGTGACGGCGGCCGGAGTGCGGCCCGGGCCCGGGCGCGAGGACATGACCTTCCTCCGGCGCCCCGGCGCCCCCGGCTCGCTGAACCTCCTGCCCTCGGACGCGGTCGCACCGCTGGACTCCGGGCGGCTGGACCCCCGGCTGTTCGACGTCGCCGGACTGATCGCCCAGGGCTACGACGACGCGCACACCGCCGAACTGCCGCTGATCCTGGGCTCGGAGCAGGCCGGCGCCCCGGGCCTGGCCGCGGCCGCGCCGCCCGCCGGCGCCACCGCCGTACGGGCGCTGGAGAGCGTGCACGGCGCGGCCCTGCGCGCCCCGAAGGCGCGGGCGGGCGAGCTGTGGCAGCTGGTCGCGCGGCCCGGCACCGGGCTCGCCGCGGGCGGCGTGGACAAGGTCTGGCTGGACGGCAGGGTCACCGCGGCGCTCGACCGCTCGACCGCCCGGATCGGCGCCCCGCAGGCCTGGAACTCCGGCTGGACCGGCAAGGGCGTCAAGGTCGCGGTGCTCGACAGCGGCATCGACCGGGGCCACCCCGACGTGGCCGGCTCCCTCGGCGAGACCTCCGACTTCACCGGGCCCGTCGGCACACCGGTGAACGCCGACCCCGACGGGCACGGCACCCATGTCGCCTCGATCGTCGCCGGCACCGGGGCCGCCTCCGACGGCCGGTTCAAGGGCGTCGCCCCCGACGCCGAGCTGCTGGTCGGCAGGGTGCTGGACGACGAGGGCAACGGCCAGGAGTCCTGGGTGCTCCAGGGCATGGAGTGGGCCGCGGCCCGCGCGCCGATCGTCAACCTGAGCCTCACCGGCGCCCCGACCGACGGCACCGACCCGATGGCCCGGGCCGTCGACGCGCTGTCCGCCCGCTACGGCACCCTGTTCGTCGCCGCCGCCGGCAACAGCGGCCGCCCCGGCACCGTCGGCACCCCCGGGTCGGCCGACGCCGCGCTGACGGTGGGCGCCGTCGACCGGGACGGCGCGCTCGCCTCGCTCTCCAGCCGGGGCCCGCGCGTCGGCGACCAGGCCGTCAAGCCGGACCTCACCGCGCCCGGCGTCGGCATCGTCGCCGCCCGGGCGGCCGGAACCGACGGGCAGGAGCCGGCCGGCGACCGGTACACGGCCATCTCCGGCACCTCCATGGCGGCCCCGCACGTGGCCGGCGCCGCGGCCCTGCTCGCCCAGCAGCACCCGGGCTGGAAGGGCCCGCAGCTCAAGGCCGCGCTCACCTCCTCCGCGGCGCCGGCCGCCGGCCAGGGCGCGTACGAGCAGGGCGCCGGGCTCGTCGACCTCGGCCGGGCCACCGCCCAGGAGGTGTACGCCACCGCCGAGGGCACCGGGATCCACCTGGAGGGCCCGCCCGGCGGCGAGCCACTCACCCGTACGGTCCAGTACCACAACGACGGCCGGGAGCCCGTCACCCTGGACCTGGCCGTCGAGACCACCCCGGCGGACGGCGCCTTCACCGTCCAGCCCGGCCGCCTGACGGTGCCCGCGGGCGCCGCGGCGTCGGCCACCGTGACCGTCGATCCGGCCCGCGTCCCCTCGGGGGCGTCGCTGACCGGGCGGGTGCGCGCGACCGGGCCCGACACGACCGCCGTCACCACCGCCTACGCGCTCACCCGCGAGGCCGTGCGGCACGACGTCACCGTGACGGCCGTCGACCGCAACGGGGCGCCCGTCGGGCCGGGCAGCTGGGACGCCTGGTCATCGGTCAGCCTGGTCGACCTGGACACCCGTGACGCCTACCAGCTGCGGTTCACCGGCGGCACCGCCACCGCGCGGGTGCCCGAGGGCCGCTACAACCTCGGCGGACAGCTCGTCACCCCCGCCTCGGGCACCGCGCCCCGCACCGCGACCCTGTTCCTGCAGCCGGAGCTGGAGCTGCGCGGCGACACCCGGCTCGCCGTCGACGCCCGCGAGGGCCGGCAGCTGAGCGTCACCGTGCCCGGCCGCGCCACCACCGGCCTCTCGCTCTCCGCGGGCTACTGCTACGGCGGCACCGGGAACGACTGCGCGGACGCGGCCACCGCCCTCGCCCGGCCCGGCAACCTGTACGTCGTCCCCACCGCCCGGCCCACCTCCGGCCGGCTCGACTTCGTCACACAGAGCCTCCAGCAGGGCCCGGCCACGCGCGACGGACGGCTGCCGGACCGCTACGACCTGCTGGTGCGCACCACCGGCCGACTCCCCGACCCGGCCCTGACCGTCGGGCCCGGCGAACTCGCCACGCTCAACACCCGCTACTTCGCCCAGGGCCCGGGCACCGCGGGCGACTTCAGCAGCTTCGCGTCCGCCGGCGGCGTCGGCGGCCTCAGCATCGCCCAGCCCACCTTCGCGCTGCCCGCCACCCGCACCGAGTACTTCACCGTGAAGGACCAACTCCGCGAGACGACCTTCGGCCAGACCTCCGGCCCCGCCGGCGAGATGGCCCGCACCGCCGTCAGCCAGAGCGGCACCGTGCGCTGCGCCGCCGGCGCGACCTGCGCGGAACGCTGGAACGCCGCCGTCATCGGCCCGGGCCTGACCCCGGGCAGGGACGGCGCGCCCACCATGGCCCGCACCCGCGACGGCTACCTCACCCTGCACCCGCAGCTGTTCAGCGACGCCTCCGCCGGCCACGTCGGCTCCCCGTGGCCGCACCTGCTGGAGGACACCGTCCACCTCGAACTGGAACGCGACGGGCAGCGCGTCGGCGGCAGCGACCGGGAGCAGGCCCGCTTCGCCGTACCGGCCGCCGACGCCGCCTACCGGCTGACCGCCAGGGCCGTACGAGCCGAACCCTGGGCGTCGCTGTCCGGCACCGTCGAGGCGGTCTGGACCTTCCGCTCGGCCGCCGTCGACCCCGGGCCCGACGGCCGGGGCCCGGCCACGGCCCTGCCGGTCGACACCGTCCGCTTCACCGCCCCCGTCGACCCGGACAACCAGGCGCCGCGCCACCGGCACACCCTGCTCGCCGCCGTCGAACGGCAGAGCGGCGCCCCGGCCTCGGCCACCACGAGCCTGAACGTGCGGGTCTCCTTCGACGACGGCGCCACCTGGCAGGACGCCCCGGTCACCCCGGACGGCGTCGGCTACCGCGTCACCGTCGACCCGCCGCCTGGCGCCGCCGGCTTCGTCTCGCTGAAGGCCGCCGCACGCGCCGCCGACGGCGCCACCGTCGAGCAGACCGTGCTGCGCGCCTACCGCCTGGCACCCTGACGACCCGCCGGCGGCCCGCGGCCGTTCCCCCGGGCCCCGGGTTCGCGGGGCGGCCCGGGTTCGTCGGCCCGGGTTCGTCGGCCCACGGTCGCCATCCGGCAGGACAGGCGCGGCCACGTCTTCCCGGGGCCGTGCTACCGCGGCCGCGCCGGTTGTCCGGCTGAGATCTTGGCTGGAAGCAGACCGCCACGCCGGGTCGGCCATGTCAGGGCGAGAACCAGCGGGTTCATCACCACCCAGTACCCCGGGTTCACCCAGCCCCGCCCCTTGTCGAAGAGGCCCGGCCCGCCGTCCCTGCACAGATGACGCATGAACCGGCCGTAGGCCGGGCCTCCGGCCACGAGCAGCAACGGGGAGGCGAGCAGCGCCCCGCCCCACACAGCGGACCGGAGGGCCGACTCGGAGAATCCACCACGCTTCACCGGACGAGTATGGCTCGTCGGCCGATCACCTGTCGCACGCCCACGGCGTGCGGGCCGACCACCGGTCACGGGTACCGGCCGGCCCGCACGCCCGGCCCCCCGTGCAACGGCCGCCGCGACACCCCGGCACAAGCGGCCGGCGCACGGCCCGTTCCTCGCTAGGCTCGGCGGTGCCGGGGTCTCCGGCGGGAAGGCGGGTGGGTCGCGCATGCTCGGGTACGACGCGGACGGGTTCGTCCGGGACGGGGCACCGCACCGGGTGGTGGCCGGGGCGGTGCACTACTTCCGGGTGCATCCGGGGCTGTGGGAGGACCGGCTGCGGCGGGTACGGGCGCTGGGGGTGAACACAGTCGACACCTACGTGCCGTGGAACTTCCACGAACTCACCGACGGGACGGTGGACTTCACCGGCTGGCGGGACGTGGCCCGGTTCGTGCGGCTGGCCGGCGCCCTGGGGCTGGACGTGATCCTGCGGCCGGGACCGTACATCTGCGCGGAGTGGGAGTTCGGCGGGCTGCCCGCCCGGCTGCTGGCGGTCGACGGGCTGCGGCTGCGCTGCGCGGACCCGGCGTACCTCGCCGAGGTCGACGGCTGGTTCGACGCGCTGGTGCCCGAGCTGCTGCCGCTGCTGGCGAGCCGGGGCGGGCCGGTCGTGGCGATGCAGGTGGAGAACGAGTACGGCAGCTACGGCAACGACGCCGACTACCTCGCCCACCTGCGCGACGGCCTGGTGCGGCGCGGCGTGGACTGCCTGCTGTTCACCACCGACGGTGCCCACGACACCATGCAGCAGGGCGGCACCGTCCCCGGCCTCCTCGCCACCGCCACCTTCGGCTCGCGCGCCCCCGAACGCCTGGCGGTGCTCCGCCGCCACCAGGGCGAAGGGCCGCTGACCGCCATGGAGTTCTGGATCGGCTGGTTCGACCAGTGGGGCCTGGCGCACCACGTCCGCGACCCCAAGGAGACCGCCGCCTCGCTCGACGAACTGCTCGCCACCGGCGCCTCCGTCAGCCTCTACATGGCGCACGGCGGCACCAGCTTCGGCCTGTGGTCCGGCGCCAACCACTCCGGC
Source organism: Kitasatospora sp. NPDC036755 (assembly GCF_040636595.1). Taxonomy (NCBI): domain Bacteria; kingdom Bacillati; phylum Actinomycetota; class Actinomycetes; order Kitasatosporales; family Streptomycetaceae; genus Kitasatospora; species Kitasatospora sp. NPDC036755. The sequence continues at coordinate 21,122 of NZ_JBEZUT010000070.1, read as the reverse complement.
GCCCACCCGCTGGACGCCGGCTACGAGCCGACCGTCACCAGCTACGACTACGACGCGCCGATCGGCGAGGCCGGCGAACTGACCGAGAAGTTCCACGCCCTGCGCGAGGTCATCGGCCGCTACCTGCCCCTGCCGGACGGCGAACTGCCCGACCCTCCACCACGGGTGGCACCCCGGCGGCTGGAACGCGCCGACGGGCGGGCCGTGCTGGCGCGGTCCCTGGACGCGCTGTCGCAGCCCCAACGGCACGCCGCCCCGCTGCCGATGGAACGCGTCGGACAGTCCCGCGGCCTCATCCACTACCGCACCCGCGTACCCGGCCCGCGCAACGAACTCCCGCTGCGCATCGACGGGTTGGCCGACCGGGCGCAGGTCTTCGCGGACGGCCGCCCGCTCGGCGTCCTGGAGCGCAACTCCCCCGGCGCCGCGCTGCCGCTGGCCGCCGGGCCCGAAGGCGTCGAGCTGGACATCCTCGTCGAGGCGCTGGGGCGGGTGAACTACGGCCCGCAGATGGACGACCGCAAGGGCATCACCCGCGGCGTCTCGCACGGCCACCAGCGGCTCTTCGACTGGCAGATCCGGCCGCTGCCGCTCACCGACCTGTCCGCGCTGCGCTTCACGGACGACACCGAAACCCGCGACGGCGAACCGGCCTTCCACCGCTTCACCGCCGAACTCCCCTCCCCCGCCGACGCGTTCGTCGCCCTGCCGGACTGGGGACGCGGACTGCTGTGGCTCAACGGCTTCCTCCTCGGCCGCCACTGCGCCGCCGGCCCCCAGCGCACCCTCTACGCCCCCGCCCCCCTGTGGCGGGCGGGCGCCAACGACCTGGTCGTACTGGAACTCGAACGGCACGGGACGGCACTGGAGTTGGCCGACGAGCCGGACCTCGGCCCGGTCACGGCGGCTCCCAGCTCCGAGTACTGACCCCGGCACGGGGCCGCGGAGTGGGAAGTCGGCGGGGTCGACTTCCCACTCCGGCCCCGGCCCTGCACGGCCATGACCCTCGGAACCGACACCGCCCCCACCGACTCGCCGGCGACCCGGGGCCGCCGACCTGCCGCACTGGCGACGCCCCTCCGGAGTGGGAAGTCGGCGGGGTCGACTTCCCACTCCGGCCACCGAGCCGCCAGGCAGGCCGCAACCCTCCGAGATGCGGGCAGAGCGCAACTGAGCAGCACCGGAAGCCACCTTCTCGGCACCGCCCCCATTCACGCCGGCGACCCAGGGCCGACACCCGCCCACGGGACCCGGCACAGGAAGTCGGCCTCGCCGACTTCCCACTCCGTCACGTACCTCATCGGCCACCTATCGCGGCCCCGGCGCGAGCACATGGGCCCGGAGAAAGAAGTGCTCCCCCACCGAGCCGCGCAAGGTGATCAGGTGCTGCTCCACGGCGGCGCGGACCGCAGACAGCAGAGCGCGAGCGAAACCACGCGAGCGAAGCCACGCGAGCGAAGCCACGCGAGACGGGGCCGTCGTCCGTCAGGTGCCGATGAGGCGCAGGGAGGCCCACAGCGCGAGGACGGCGGCGGTGAGGGTGGCGGGGACGGCGAGCAGGCCGAGGCGGGTGAACTCGCCCAGCCTCACCGGCACCCCGCGGTCGCGCACGATGCCGCGCCACAGCAGGGTGGCCAGCGAGCCGGCGTAGCTGAGGTTGGGGCCGATGTTCACCCCGAGCAGGACCGCGAGGACGGCTCCGGGCCCGGCCGGGGCGGCCAGCGGCACCAGGGCGAGCGTGGCGGGCAGGTTGTTGATGACGTTGGCGAGGACGGCGGCGAGGGCGGCGGTGCCGAGCAGGGCGGGCAGCGCCGTGCCGGACGGGATCAGGTGGGCCAGCCCGGCGGCGAGGCCGTTGTCGACGACCGCGCGCACCACGACGCCCAGGGCCAGGACGAACGCCAGGAACGGCAGGTTGGCCGAGCGGACGACGCCCGCGGCGGTGGCGTGGCCGCGGGCCAGGGCGCGGACGGCCAGGACGGCGGCGCCCGCGGCCGCCGACCAGGCCGGGTTGACGTCCAGTGCGGAGGCGAGGACGAACCCGGCGAGCGTGCAGCCCACCGTCACCAGGGCGAACAGCGGCACGGCGGGGGCCGGCCCCGCCTCGGGCGCCCCGGCCGGGGCCGCGTCCAGGTCGGCGGCGAAGAAGCGGCGCAGCACCAGGTACTCGACGCCGACCGCGGCCAGCCACGGCAGCGTCATCAGGGCGGCGAAGCGGCCGAAGCTCAGGCCGCTGGCGGTGAAGGCCAGCAGGTTGGTCAGGTTGGAGACCGGCAGCAGCAGCGAGGCCGTGTTCGACAGGTGGGCGCAGGCGTACAGGTGCGGTGCGGGCCGGGCGCCCAGGCGGGCGGCGGTGGCCAGCACCACCGGGGTGAGCAGCACGACGGTGGCGTCCAGGCTGAGCACCGCGGTGACGAGCGAGGCGACGGTGAACACCTGGACGAGCAGCCGGCGTGGGCGGCCGGCGGCGCTGCGCGCCATCCAGGCCCCGCAGGCGCGGAACAGCCCTTCGCGGTCGCAGAGTTCGGCCAGGACCAGGACGGCGGCCAGGAAGCCGATGACCGGTCCGAGGCGGGCGGCCTCGGCCGTCGCGTGCTCCGGCGGGACGGCGCCGGTCGCCACCAGGAGGGCGGCGGCCGGCACCGCGGCGGCGGCCTCCGGCCAGCCCCAGGGGCGGGCGACGGCGCAGACCAGGACGAGCAGCAGCAGGCCTGCGGACAGGGCTTCGGCCCAGGCGGTGTTCAGGGGTGCTCCTCAGGGGGGTGGTCGGTGTCCGCGCTCGGTCCGCGGCCCGGCGCAGCATGCCACAGCGGCGGACCGCGGGGGCCGGGCGGGGCCGGTGCACCTCCCCGGGGGGCGGGTCAGTCCCACCAGAAGGACCACTGGTAGGTGCCCACGAGTCCTTCGGCGTACTCGGTGAGGGAGCCGGTGCCCTGGAAGACCAGGTCGGGGCAGAAGGCGGTGTGCTCGGCGGCCAGCGGGAGCGCCTCGGCGAGCGTGGCGGGCGGCACGGGGACGCTCAGTTCCAGGGTGTCGAAGCCGACTTCGACGACCTGGGCGCCGAAGCGGCGCTCCCAGTCGGCGAGCACGGCGGCGATCCGGGCGATCTCGTCGTGGTTGTTGGGGCCGCTCCAGCCGCAGACCGTCAGTGCCTCGGCGCCGCTGGCGGCGCGCACCAGGCCGAGGCGGCCGCCCTTGTGCAGCAGCACCTCGGCCAGCTCCCGGGCCTCGGTTCCGGCGGCGCCGTCGGGGACGGTGACGGCGGGGGCGGGGCCGGGCCAGGTGCGGCCGTAGGGGGCGAGGGCCTCGTCGAGGATCTCGGCGTCCTCGCCCGTCTCGCCGTCCTCGTCCTCGTCGGCCTGCTTCCACCAGGTGCGCAGCAGGGCGGCCGGGTCGTAGAGGCCGGGCAGGGCGGCGTCGGTGGGGTGGAGCTCGCCGGACAGCCAGGGCCGGTAGTCGGGGCCGGTGCGGTCCAGCGGGGTGAGCAGCAGCGGCCACAGCCCGGTCTGCGGGTGGGCGCGGTGCAGTTGCCGCCACAGCCCGGCGGGGGCGGGGTCGTCGCTGATCCACAGCAGCGGCTGCCGCCCGTCGTCCTCGGTGACGAGGCGGCCCGGTGGCAGGTCGACGGGCAGGGCGGCGAGGGCGGCGGGGAGGTCCAGGTGCTCGGTCATGCGGCCACCGTAGGGGTGCCCACCGACAGCGCCCGGGGGCCTCGTCGGGGGCGTCGGCGGGGGCCTCGTCGGGGGCGTCGGCAGGGTGTCGACGGGAACATCGCCGGGGCGTCGGCGGCGCTTCGTGTCCGGCCTTCGGGAGGGGTGGCGCCGCCCGCGTGAACCCGTTTGTCGGACCGCCACGACCACTGCTACCTTTCCGGAGGCCGTGCGAGAGACAGAGGAGGTGGTACCCGTGAACGCAGTATCGACATGGGTGCTCCCCTCCGGGGTCACGGTCGGGCGATAGGTCGTCGTCCGGGAGCGCCGTTTTCCGAGCACTCCCGAAAGGCACGACCATGCACTTCACTTCCGAGCAGCGTTTCGACGACGGCGTCGTCGAGCGACGGTTCACCCTCGGCGAGATCCCCGGCATCCTGTGGACGCCCGCGTCCGCCACCGCGTCCGCACCGGTTCCGCTGATCCTGATCAGCCCCCCGCCGCTCGGCCTGGGCAAGGTGTACTCCCGGCTGGCGGGGCGGGCCCGCTACTACGCGGCGGAGTACGGCTTCGCCTCGGCCACCCTGGAGCTCCCCGGCAGCGGTGAGCGCCCCCGGTGGGCCGCCGCCGACCAGGCCCGCGCCGACCTGCGCCGGGCGATGGAGGCCGGCGGGCCGGTCAGCGGCGAGATCGTCGACGCCCTGATCCTCCCGCTGGTCGAGCGGGCCGTCCCGGAGTGGCGGGCGGCGCTGGACGACCTCCTGGCGTTGCCCGAGGTCGGCGGCCCGGTCGGGTACGAGGGGGGCATCATCTCCATCGGCGTCCGGCTGGCGGTGGTCGAGCCGCGCATCGCGGCGGCCGGCCTCTTCGCGGGGAGCCTGGTGCCCGCCGCCATCGTCGAGGAGGCCCGGCAGGTCACCGTCCCGTTGCAGGTCCTGCTGCAGTGGGACGACGAGGGGAACCCGCGGCAGGCGGCCCTGGACCTGTTCGACGCCTTCGGCTCCGAGGAGAAGACCCTGCACGCCAACATGGGCGGGCACACCGGCGTCCCGCGGCACGAACTCGACGCCGGGGCCCGCTTCTTCGCCCGGCACCTGAGGTGAGGCCCGGCCGCCGGGACGGGACCGGCCGCTAGCCGCCACCGTCCCGGCCCGTCGAGGCCTCGCCTCCCCCACCGTGGGCCCCTGCCGACCCGGCAGGGGCCCGCGGTGCTGCGCGTGCCGCCCGAACTCGCTTACGGGCGCTGTCCGTTCCCTCCGGACGGGGCCGAAACGCGCACGTCAGGAGGCCCGGTCAGGACCAGGGGAGGTTGGAGCGGGTGTGCCAGTAGGCCTCGGGGGGCTCGGGCATGGTGGCGAGGGCGGTGAGGTCCGCGGGGGTGGGGCGCTGGGTGGTGGCGGCGAGGTTGGAGGCGAGCTGGTCGGGGGTGGCGGCGCCGGACAGGACGGTGTCGGCCCAGGGCTGGGCGGCGGCCGCGGCCAGGGCGAGGGCGTCGGCGGCCGCGCCGGTGCGCTGCGCGAGGGTGCGCAGCGGGGCGGTGTCGGGGCCGGTGGCGTTGCGGCCGGCGAGGCGGCCGTTGGCCATGGCTTCCTTGACGACGACGAGCCATCCGGCCGCGTGGGCTTCGGCGAGGGCGGGGGCGGCGGAGGTCTCCAGGAGGTTCCAGGTGGCCTGGACGGCGGTGAACAGCGGGCGGCCGTCGGCGGTGACGGCGAGGGCGCGGCGGATGGTGTCGGCCTGGGCGGGGCCGCTGGTGGACAGGCCCACGCGTACGCCGTCGGCGGCGAGGGCGGCGAGGCGCCGGTGCAGGGCGGGGTCGGTGAGGGCGGGGCTGTCGGGGGTGACGGAGTGGACGAGGTAGAGGTCGAGGTGGGTGCCGAGGTGGGTGCGGGTCTCGTCGATCTGGCGGTCGTAGACGGCGGTGGAGTGTTCCTTGACCTCGTGGGCGGGCACTCCGGTGGTGCGCCAGTCGGCGGTGTAGGTGTAGCCCCACTTGCTGCCGACCGTCACCTCGGCGGCGGCTTCGGGGTGTCGGGCGAGCCACTGGCCGAGGAACTCCTCGGCGCGGCCGTAGGAGCGGGCGGTGTCGAGGTAGCGCACGCCGGCGGCGTAGGCGGCGTCGAGGAGGGTGTGGGTGCGTTGGCGCAGGGCGTCGACGGTGCGTTCGGCGGGCAGGTCGGTGTCGCGCCCGAGGTTGATGTAGCCGGGCCGGCCGACGGCCGCGGTGCCCAGGCCGAGGCGCGCGGGGTGCGGGCGCGCTGCGGCGGGGGTGGGGTTCGCGGGGGTGGCGGGGTCGGTCGGCATGGCGGGTTCTCCTCGGGCGCGACGGTTCTCACCTGGGACTTTAGTCGCGCGGTGGGGTCGGGGTGTCAACCGGCGGCGAGGGTGGCCTTGATCCAGGGGGTGTAGGCGGGGACGTCGGTGTAGAGGCCGGGGCCGCCGGCGCAGGGGACGCCGGGGGTGCCGGGGCCGGAGGTGGTGCCGATGAGTTCCCAGCGGCCGCCGCGGCCGCGTTGGAGCTGGGGGCCGCCGGAGTCGCCGAAGCAGGCCATGGCCTTGGGGATCTGGCTGAGGGTGCACAGGCGGGTGGGGTCGGCGTAGCCGGGGGCGCAGTCGGTGGTGGCGCCGATGCGGGTGGGCAGTTCCTGGAGGCGGTCGGGGAAGACCATCTTCTGGTAGTCGGTGGTGTCGACGACGGTGCCGAAGCCGAGCAGCCGGGTGGGGGTGCCGGGGACGCCGGGGCGGTCGGCGACGCGGACGGGCTGCTGGGGGGCGGGGCGGTCGAGGCGGACGAGGGCGAGGTCGTCTCGGTTGGGGCGGGTGGCGCCGTCGCCGAAGGCGAAGCCTGGGTGGACGACGACGCGGTCGACGGCGCGGACGGTGCCACCGCTGTCGCGGTGGGCGCTGCCGATGCGCACGGTGCCCTTGAGGGTGAGGCCGGTGTCCTCGGTGCCGACGACGCAGTGGGCGGCGGTGAGCACCCACTGGCGGTCGATCAGGGTGGCGCCGCAGGCGCCGTCGGCGAGCTGGGCGGCGCTCAGCGGGAGGGTGGCCATGAAGGGGTAGCGCTCGGTGGAGTCGTGGCCGTTGACGATGGCGGAGGCGCTGCCGGTCATGGCGGTGGCGCCGAGGGCGGCGGCCAGGGCGGTGACGGCGGCGGCGCGGGCGGTGCGGCGGGCGAGGGGTCGTCCGGTGGTACGGGAGGGCACGGGTGACGGCCTTTCGGGTCGGTCGGTGTTGATGCGACCAGCCAACCGGGAGCCCGCCCGCCGGGACATCCGGCTGGCGGGCGGCCCTGGCCTGGGGGTATCCCCCGGTCCCGGTTTCGGGCTACCGGGTGGCCCGCCCGTTCTCGCCCGGCAGCGCGGACGGCAGCACGGAGGGCGGCACGGAGGGCGGCACGGAGGGCGGCACGGAGGGCGACGCGGGTCGCAGTGGCTCCGCCGCCGGGGCGGTGCCGCGCTCGGCCGTCCGTCCGACGCCCCGCCCGACGCCCCGCTCGACCCCGGGCGCGACCTCGCGCGCGACTCCGGGCATGGCCTCACGCTCGGCCCCGGGCTCGGGCCATCCCGAGGAGGAGGTGCGCACGGCCTGGACGGGCGCGGAGACCGGCTCCCCCAGCGGGCGGGCGGCGCGCACGGGCGCGGCGGCCCGGGTGACGGCCCGGGTGACGGTGGCGGCCGGGGCGACGGCCTGGTCCAGCCGCAGCACGAAGTTGACGTAGTCGTGCGGTTTGCCGGGGAAGTGGCAGTCGTTGCTGGTGAGCAGCCGGCTGCGCAGGCCGTCGTGTTCGGTGAGCGGCCCGGTGGTGGTGCGCAGGTTGGGCTGCCAGCTGCGGCCCCACAGGTGGTGTTCGAGGGAGAGCGTCCAGCTCTCCTCGTCCACCTCGATGGCGGCGCCGACGCGCCCGGGCAGCACCCGCAGTCCGTAGGAGCCGCGTACGACGGCCCGTTGGTCGAAGTCGGCGCTCTTGCCGACGACGGTGATCCGCCACGCGCCGTGGAACCTGAGCATGCCTGCCTCCTGACGCCTCGGCGCCCGCTCCGGCAGAGGGCGCCCCCGTCCACGTCTACGGCCGCGGGGCGCCCTCGGGCTCAACCGGCCCGCAGGCCGAGCCACTGCTCGGCGTCCCAGGCCTCGAAGCGCTCGACTTCGGTGAAGCCGAGCTTCGCGGCGAGGCGCATCGAGCGGGTGTTGGCGCTCTGGGTGGTGAGCACCACGGGTTCGCCGGGCAGCGCGCCGGCGAGCCAGTGGAGGGCCGCCGCGCACGCCTCGGCGGCGTAGCCGCTCCCCCAGGCGCGCGGCAGGAACAGGTAGCCGAGGTCGGCCTTGCCCGCGGCGGCGGGGCTGCGGTGTCCCGTCGCCCTCCGGAGCAGGATCAGGCCGATCATCGACCCGTCGAGTTCGACCACGAGGTGTCCGGGCCGCTGTTCGGGCGCTTCGGGCAGCTCGCGTTCGAGTTCCGCGCGCGGCCGGGGGCCGCCGAGGTAGGTGTGCACCTCCGGGGAGGCGAACAGTTCGACGAACGCCTCGCGGTCGCGGGGCTCGGACGCGCGCAGCACGAGCCGTTCGGTCCTGATCGGTTCGGGCGGCCAGGGCACGTTTTCAAGATCGTCCATCCGCGCACCCTAGCAACCCCCCGACGGCCGCCCGAGGGCGGTCAGCGGTGGCCGGTCAGCGGTGGGCGGCGGCCAGGGAGCGGAGTTGGACGTGGACGGCGCCGGGTTCGGTGCCGGTGAGGGCGGCGATCTCGGGGGCGGACAGGTCGAGGACGAGGTGCAGCAGCAGGACGTCCTGCTGGGCGGCGGTGAGGTGGGCGACCGGGCCGAGCGGCCGGGGGCCGGCCAGGGCGCAGACGCGGTGGCGCACCGCCTGCCAGGCGCAGGCGGCCGGGCTGGCGGTGGCCAGGGCGTCGAGCCAGCGGGTGCCGAGGTCCTCGAAGGCGGCGCGGACGGCCAGGGAGGCGTCGGCGGGCGGCAGGAGCAGTTCGGCGTAGTCGAGGTAGCGGCGCAGGTGGAGGTCGTGCAGCGCCCGCAGGGGGGCGGCCGAACGGCGTGGTGGTGTCGGCATGGTGGTGTCCCGAGGTGTCCCGAGGTGGCGCGGGTGGGTGCCGAGGCGGCGGGTACCGGAACGGCAGGAGCCGGAGGTGCGAGTACTGGAACGGCGAGTACTGGAGCGGCGGGTGCCGGTCCGCGGCCGGAGCGCGGGTGGCGCGTCCCGGCCGCGGGCCGGGTCACACGAGGACCGGCGGGTTGTCGTCGGTGCCTTCGCGGCCCGCCGTGGCGGGGTGGCCCAGGCCGCCCTCGCCCCGGTCGGCGGCCAGGCTGGTGCGCAGGGTGGCCCAGAGCCGGAACAGCATGTCCGTCGAGGTGCCGGCGCTGGAGGACTGCATGGCCCGGGCGAACTCGGCGTGGTGCGTGCGCGAGTTGACGGGCAGCGGGGCGCGGGCGTTGTTCGTCCGGTCCCAGGCCGCCGCCCACAGGGCGCGGCGGGCCTCCCTGACCCCGCAGACCTCCATGTAGGCGAGGAAGACGGGTTTGCGCAGCGGGGCCTCGCCCTTGAGGACCAGGGCCAGCGTGCTGGAGGGCAGGCGTTCGCCCCGGTCGCGGGCGCGGCGGTCCAGTTCTCTCAGGGAGGGCCAGTCGGCCTTGCGGCGCATCTCGTGCATCGCCCGGCGCAGGTCCGCGAAGGAGTCGACCTGTTCGGGGTCGACCCGCCGGGGTGCGCGCAGCCGCCGGCTGCCCGAGGGGCGGGGCACGTGGGCCCAGTAGTTGGCCTGGACCCATTTGCGCCGGGCGGTCTTGAGGTCGCCGCCGCATTCGCGGGTGACGGCCTCGACGACCTTCCAGCTCGGCACGGAGCTTCCGCCGGCGGCCCGTTGCAGGGTGGTGGGGTGGTAGTTGGTCCTGGCGGCGAGCTGACGGTACGTCAATCCCGCCTGCCTGCGCTGCTCCCGCAGCCAGGCGGCGAGCCGGCCGAGCGCGGGCTCGGTCGCCTCGATCGGATTCTCTCGGCGTCCCATCGCGGTCGGGCGCTCTTCCTAGGCCCGCTCCCGTCGGAGCCTGAAGGCCAGCAGGCAGCCGCCGGTGGCCAGTTCGAGCGCGGCGCCGGCCGACATGCCGGTCGCCACCAGGGCGGCGGCCAGCGCGACCGTCAGGACGACCACGACGACGACCACGAGCGGACGGCGGTCGCCCGGGTGGCGCCGCGGGCGCGAGTGCGGCGCGGGGCGCGCCGGGTACGGCCGCGGGTGCAGCGGTACCGGGTCCGCCGCGGTGCGCCGGGTACGGTTTCGAGTGCGGATGCGCTTGTTCCGGTTCCTCGTCATCGAGGAGTCCTCCATATCACTGTCCACTCCAACTGGCAGGCACTTGTGCGGTTGGCGTCGCACTGCGTGCCCGGTGGCATCACACTCTGTCAGGCGTACGGGTGAATCCCAATCGGTTCGGTGAACATCGCGCGGATTGATGCGCCGGTGTCCCGGTCCCTGGCCGCAATCTCGTGAACGCCCTATCAGAAAGGCACAGTTCAGCGAAAGGAAACCGGATTTTGATGCGCCTTTGTGCAGCCCGCCCTTGTGAGCCGTCCTGACGGGATGTGACGATTTGGAGCGGCGTCACCCGGACCCGCGGGTCCGGAACCCGGGGGCGCTGTTCACTCCAACAACTCGGGAACATCGGCAGCGGGCCGTGTTGGCGCATGGGTCCGCCCGAACAGCAGAGACCGCCCGGCCCTGGTGGCCCGAGCGGTCTCTCTGCGTTCCGCGCCCGGTCGCGCGACCCGTCACACGGGCCGGTCCGCCTCCTGCGTCACCGCCCGCGTCACGCGGCGGTCGGGGCGCCCGCGACGCGGCGCTCGCCGCCGTTGCGCTCCTGCCAGAAGCGGTAGACCTCGACGGCGGCGGCGCGCTCCTCGTGGCGCATCGGCAGCCGGCGCTCCTGGTAGGGCTTGGCGAACTCGCCGTAGAAGCTGTCGAGTTCGAAGTACTTGCGGTCGTCGACGTAGTGCGGCTCGTAGGCGTCGCGGGCGGTGAGGAAGACGACCTCGTCCGGCGAGCAGTAGTAGAGCGAGCCCAGGCACATCGGGCAGGGGTGGGCGAGCACGTAGATGGTGGTGCCGGTCAGGTGCTCGGTGCCCAGCCTGGTGCAGGCCTCGCGGATGGCGAGGATCTCCGCGTGGGCGGTGGGGTCGTTGGTCTGGGCGACCCGGTTGGGGCTCTCCGCGAGGATCTCGCCGTCCTTGACGATGACGGTCGCGAACGGGCGGCCGCCCTCGGCGACGTTCTGGCGGGCGAGGTCGATGGTGCGCTGGGCGAAGTCCACGGTGGTCCTCCGGAGTGGGGAAGGGTGCGGGGTCGGCGGGTGGGGTGCCCGGCGGGCGGGGTGCCGGCCGGGCACCGGGGGTGTCAGAACGGCTTGGTCGGCAGGTACTTGCCGTCGAGGGTGATGACGGCGCGCTCGCCGCCGTCCGGGTCGGCGACCTTCTTCACGTCCAGCCTGAAGTTGATCGCGGAGATGATGCCGTCGCCGAACTCCTCGTGCACCAGGGCCTTGAGGGTGGTGCCGTAGACCTGGAGCATCTCGTAGAAGCGGTACATCGTCGGGTCGGTCGGGACGCGGTTGGGCATCGAGCCGCGCACCGGGACGGTCTGCAGCAGCAGCGCCGCGTCGTCGTCCAGGCCGAGCAGTTCCGCGACGGCCCCGGCGGACTGCTTCGGCAGCGGGTGCTGGCCGAGCACGGCGGCGGTGGTGAAGGCCACCGACAGGCCGGAGGCCTCGGCGATCCGCTTCCAGGACAGGTCCTTGCGGATCTTGGCCTCGACGGCCTTGTCGGCGAGGGCCTCGCGGGCGGTCCGGTCGAACTGCGCGTGCACCATGGTGGCTGCGTCCTTTCGGGGTGGGGGGTGTGCCGCGCCGCCCGGGGACGGGGCGGCGCGCAGGGGGCTGCGTGGAAGGTGAGGCGGGAGGTCAGGCCGCGAGGGCGCTGCCCGCGGCGGCGGTCAGGTCCTCGACGCGGCCGGTCGGGATGTCGTAGACCCAGCCGTGCAGCGCGACCCGGCCCTCGGCGAGGGCGCGGGCGACGGAGGGGTGGGTGGCCAGGTTCGCCAGCTGGGCGAGCACGTTCTGGCGGACCAGCGCCGGGACGCCGCCCTCGGCGCCGGCGCGGGCCACGGAGGCGTCCGCGTGGCGCAGCCAGGTGGCGACCGCGGGGGCGCCGGACAGGTCGTGGCCCTCGGCGAGGGCGGTCATCGCGCCGCAGGCGGAGTGGCCGCAGACGATGACGTCCCTGACGCCCAGGGCGGCGACGGCGTACTCGATGGACGCCGCGACGCCGTCGGCCTCGGGGCTGTGGGCGGGCACCAGGTTGCCGGCGGTGCGGATGACGAACAGGTCGCCGGGTTCGGTGCCGGTGATCAGCTCGGGCACGACGCGGGCGTCGGAGCAGCTGATGAACAGCGTGTCCGGGGTGTGGTGGGTGGCGAGGCGGGCGAAGAGCTCCGCCTTGGCGGGGAAGACGTCCCGCTGGAAGCGGGCGACGCCGTCGGTGAGGTCCTGCACGGTCACTCCCTTCGGGGTGATCGGGGTGGTGATCGGCCCTGTGGGCTGGTGAGATCCACCCTGCATGACCTGCTCCTATAGTGTCCAAGAGCTGCTGCGCATGGAAACCATTGGTGGCATCTATAGTCGATTCCATGGCCCTTCTCGAACTGCGTCACCTGCGCTACCTGCTCGCCGTCGCCGAGCACGGCAACTTCACCCGCGCCGCCGAGGAGTTGCACATCTCCCAGCCCACGCTCTCCCAGCAGGTCAAGCAGCTGGAGAAGACCCTGGGCGTGCAGCTGCTGGACCGCACCGGCCGCACCGTGCGGCTCACCGACGCCGGCGCCGTCTACACCGAACACGCCCGCCGCGCCCTGCGCGACCTGGCCGCCGCCGAACGCGCCGTCCACGACGTCCAGGACCTCTCCCGCGGCCACCTGCGCCTGGGCGTCACCCCCACCTTCACCGCCTACCTGGTCGGGCCGCTCACCGCCGAGCTCCACGCCCGCCACCCCGGCATCGGCCTCACCCTGACCGAGGGCACCCAGGACCGCATCGAGGCCGCCCTGCTCGCCGACGACCTCGACCTCGGCATCGCCTTCGCCGGCGACCACCTGCCCGGCGTCGGCGCCACCGCGCTGTTCACCGAGACCCTGAGCCTCGTCACCGGCGCCCGCCCCACCCCGGCGCAGACCGCGCCGCTGCCCGTCCACGCCCTGGAGGACGAGCGACTCGCGCTACTGAGCGGCGACTTCGCCACCCGCGGCCACATCGACGCCTACCTCGCCCGCCACCGGGCCGCCCCGCGCATCACCGTCGAGGCCAACTCCGTCCAGGCCCTCACCGAGATCGTCCGGCGCACCGGCCTGGCCACCGTCCTGCCCGACGCCGTCACCCACGACCACCCCCACCTCACCCCCGTCCCCCTCGACCCTCCCCTGCCCACCCGCACCGTCGCCCTCCTGCACCGCGAGGGCGCCTACCGCGGCGCCGCCGCCCGCGCCTTCACCCGCCTCACCCACGACCTGGTGCGCGACCGCGGCTACCCGCCGGCGCCGCAGGCGGCCCTCAGCGGGTGAACACCACGTCCGTACCGGTCAGTTCGCGGCTGGCCGCCCACAGCCGCGCGGCCGTGGCGGTGTCCCTGAGGTGGTCCCAGAGGGGTTCGGCGCGCGGGGTGCCGCGCAGGCCGAACGCCCGGGGGCTCCACATCCGGCCGCCGCGCACCTGCGGGTCCAGCACGGCGCGCACGGCCGGCCAGGCGGCGGCGTCCTTGCCCTGCACCACCAGCCCCAGCGGCAGGTGACGCAGCCGCTCCCCGGCGGTGCGGACGTGGACGGGCGGGCGCGAGGGCGTGAGGGAGTCGAGCGCGCCGCCGGGTTGGACGAGCACGCTCAGCGTCGTGCTGCCGGCGGCGCGCAGGCGGCGGTCGAGTTCCAGTGCGAAGAGCATCTGGGCGAGCTTGGAGCGCGAGTAGGCGCGCTTGGGCCGGTAGTCGCGGGCGCTCTGGAGGTCGTCGAGGTCCAGGCGTTCGGACTTGGCGGCGAAGCTGCCGGTGGTGACGACCCGGCCGCCCGGGGCGGCCGCGAGCAGCGGGGCCAGGTGGTGGGTCAGCGCGAAGTGGCCCAGGTGGTTGGTCGCGAACATCAGCTCGTGCCCGGCGGCGGTCGTCCGGCGCGGCGGATGGTCCAGCGCCACACCGGCGTTGTGGACGACCGCGTCCAGCCGGTCCAGCCCGAGCGCGTCCACGGACGCGCGGAGCGAGGTGAGGTCGGCCAGGTCCAGGGGGACGTGCCGCACGTCGGCACCCGGGACGCGGGAGCGGATGGAGGCGATCGCCGCCTCGGCCCGCCCCCGGTCACGGCAGCCCAGGACCACGGTGGCGCCGGTGCCCGCGAGTTGCTCGGCGACGAAGTACCCGATGCCCGCGTTGCCGCCGGTGACCAGGACGTTCCTCCCCTCGGCGCGGGGCAGCCGGTGGACGTCCCACGGGGAGGCGGCGGGTGCGGAGGGCATGGTGGCTCCTGGATTTCGGGGGCGGTTCGGAGCCCCTACCGTCCCTTGGGCCGCTCACATCCCACCGGCAGCCCACCAGCAGCCCGCCGTCCGCGCTGTCGGCCCACCGGCACCCGGCAAGGGGCGCGCGACGGGGGCGCGCGTCATGACGCTGCGCAAGCAAAAGATCGCGTTCCGGTATCAACGGCCGGGCCCCCGGGCTACGGTGATGATCGGAACGGAGTGCGGAGCCCGCAGTACGTGAGAGGTTTGAGATGGCCCATCGGCGTTTGGAGAACGGCCTCACGTCGAGCCCGGCGGTGATGTTCGGCGAAGCACTCCGCTTCGCCCGCGAGCTGGCGGGCTACACCCAGGAAGAGCTGGGCAAACTCCTGCACTGCACCCGGCCGGCGATCACCCGGTTCGAGAGCGGCAAGCGTTCGATGCACAGGGACGTCGTCGAGAGAGCCGACGAAGTACTCGGCGCGCGGGGCCTGCTGGTTCGGCTCTGGGAGCGGGTGGACTGGCACGCCGATGTCGAGCACCCCGACTGGTTCCAGACGTACGTCGATCTGGAAGCGGAAGCCGCGGCGACCCGGGTGCTCCAGTACATGCGGATCAACGGTCTGCTCCAGTGCCGGGAGTACGCCCACGAGATCTTCCGCCTCGGCGATGCCCGGGACAACCCGGAGTGGATCGCCGAGCGGGTGAGGAGCCGACTGAGCCGACAGGACCGGTTCCTGGCCCCCGGCGGGCCGTCATTGATCGTCATCCTCCATGAGAGCGCGATCCGGAGCACCATCGGTGGACCGGGCACCATGCGAAAGCAGATGGAGCACCTCCTTTCCATGGGAGAGCGGTCCAACGTGATGATTCAGGTGGCGCCGTTCGCCTTCAGCGCCCGGAAGTTGCCGACCACGTCGGTGGTGCTACTGGAGATGCCGGACGGGAGGGAGTGGGTCTACTCGGAGAGCCTGTACCGAGGGCACTTCAGTGACGCCCCTTCGATCGTGCAGCAGACCCGCCGGGACTTCGACCTTGTCCGTGGATCTGTACTCTCGGTCGACGATTCCCACACCTTTATCGCTGAAGCAATGGAGGACTACCGATATGCGGAACGCCGAGCCGAGCGGGGCGTTGTGGCGCAAGAGCAGCTACAGCGGGGACAACGCGGGCGAGTGCATCGAGGTGGCCCTCGGGTCCCCCGGCCTCGTTCCCGTACGTGACTCCAAGGACCCCGACGGTCCCCGCCTCGCCTTCTCCTCCCCCGCCTGGGACTCATTCCTCGCCGCCGTGCGCGCGGGCGAGTTCCCCGGCTAGTTCCGCCCACCACCACCCGCCGTGCGGGGTGCAACTCCTCGTTGCGCCCCGCACGTCGCATGTCCGGGGCTACTCGCGGGGCCGGCCCAGGAGGGCGGCCGAGGCGGGGTCGCCGATGCGGGTGGCCACCGCCCCCTTGAGGACGCTCAGCGCGGCGGGCAGTGCCGACACCGCCGCCGCCTTGAGCGCGCTGATCGAGGTCAGGTCGAACTGGTCGGCCAGCAGCAGGCCGAGGAACGCCGCGACGTACGTGGCGGCGGTGCGCTCGACCAGGTCGAGGACGAACTTCCGCATGGTCAGGTCTCCTTCGTGGTGGAGGGCGGTGGGATGCGGTCCGTGCGCGAGGGGTCGGAGGGTGTGCGGCACGGGCCGCCGGGGGGAGTCGGCCCCTCATGTACACGTTCACGCCGCCGGATCCGACGACGGCCCGGTCCACGGAATCCGGCGATGCTCCGTGTCCGTCCCGCGCGGTACGGTCCTGGTCTCACAACCGGAGGTGGCACATGGGTCGTTGGGGAACCGGGGCGGGTCTCGGCGGGCTGCGCCGGCGCGGGGCCGAGCGGCGGCGGCTGGCGGCGGAGCAGGGCTGGGAGTTCCACGAGGAGCGCCCGGAGCTGGTCGAACGCTGGCGCGGCGCGGTGCTCTCCGGCGGCCGTGACGCCACGCCGCGCGCCCGGTTCGCGGCCACCGGCGCGCTGGACGGCCACCGGGTCACCGTCTTCGACTGGGCCTTCGGCCGCGGCGCCGACGGCATACGCGCCGTCCACCTGGTCGAACTCCCCCGCCCACTGCCCCTGGTGGCGGTCACGCACTTCCCGACGGGCGCCGACCAACTGCTGCCGCTGCTGCGCCGCCAGGTCCTGGCGAAGCCCGGCCACCACCTGTACGAGAGCGGCGAGGAGGCGTACGACGGCGTCCACCTCGTCGAGACCACCGACCCGGACGTCGCCGGGCGCCTGCTGACGCCCGCCGTCCGGGAGTTCGCCGACGACCACCTCTGGTCGCAGTGGCGGGTGGAGGACCGCTGGCTCTGCTACGTCGGCTACGAGGGGCCCTCGGCGCGCGGCGAGCAGCCGCTCGCCGTGCTGCGCTCACTGACCCGGCTCGTCGACCTCGCCGACCCGGCCCTGTGGGGCGGGCCCCGCCCCACCCCCGCCGACGCCGCCTCCACGGCCACGCCCGCCGGCCCGGCCGCCATGTACCGGGGCGGCCCCGCCCACACCGGCGTCCACCCCGCCGCCCCGGCCCCGGCCGGCTTCCTGCCCTGGAGCACCCGCCTGCCCGAACGGCCCTCCACCGCGCCCGCCGTCTGCGCGGGCACGCTCTACCAGAGCGCCGGGGAGCACTGCTACGCCCTGGACGCGCTCACCGGCGAACAGCGTTGGCGCCACGACCTGCGGGACCGCCTGAGCGGCACCCCGGCCGTCGCGGGCGACACCGTGTACCTGGTCGGCGAGGACGGCCTGTTGTACGCGCTCGCCACCAAGGACGGCACCGAGCGCTGGCACACCCGTGTCGGCACGTCGGCCTCGCCCACCGTCGCCGACGGCGTGGTCTACACCGTGACCAGGTCGATGTTCTCCCTGCACCACACCCGCCCCGGCAAACTGGTCGCCACCGACGCCCGCACCGGCCGCCGGCGCTGGGAGCGGATCCTGCCGGACGGCTCCTGCTCGGCGGCGGCGGTGGCCGCCGGCCGGGTCCACGTCACGGGCCTCAGGGGGCAGGTGGGCGCCTACCGGGTGGAGGACGGCGAGCGGCTCTGGTACGACGACACCGCCGAGCCCTACCTCGCCCTGTGCTCGCCGAGCGTCGCGGACGGCACCGTCTACATCGGCACCGGCGGCGGGATGGTGCGCGCCTACGACGCGGAGACCGGCGAACAGCCCTGGGGCGGCGCCAAGTTCGGCGGCGGCACCGCGATCGACGACAGCCCGGCGGTCACCGGCGAGGTGTTCCTCGTCGGCGGCCTCGGCAGCCCGCTGTTCGCCCGGTACCGCGGCGACGCCCAGCCCAGCTGGAAGCTTCCCGGCCCGGACGGCTCCTCCGGCGCCACCGTCGCCGGCGCCGACGCCTGGGCGGTCGTCGCGGGCCGCCGCCCCACGCTGGTGCGCGTCCGCGTGGCCACCGGCCTGGTGCACTGGCGGCTGCCGCTGGACGCGGCGGCGAGCGCCCCGGTCTACGCGGACGGCGTGGTGTACGTGACCACCGCGAAGGGCACCGTCCTGGCCCTCGACGCCCTCACCGGCACCCGCCCCGCCCGGGCCCGGCAGCGGCAGCTCTCCTGACGGCGGCTCCGCCGACCGCGTCGCGCCGCCCGGCCCCCGGCTACCGCCCCGCGAGCGGGTGGGCGCCGGTCCACCAGTTGCCGGGGGCCTCGGGGTCGCGGCTGGTCCAGTACTCCACGATGGCGTCGACGAACTCCTCACGGGACAGCACGCCGTCGCCGTTGCGGTCCAGGTGGCGGAAGGCGGTGTCGGCCCGGTCGCGGCCGAGGCCGGGGAAGTGCGCCCCGTGGAAGGCCCGGAACTCCTCGGGGTCGACCGTCCCGTTCCCGTCGGCGTCGGCGACGGACAGGAAGACCTCGGCGAGCCGGCCGACGGTCGCGGCGGCGGCCCGCGGATCGTCGGCCAGGGTCAGGGTGGAGGCGACGAACTGCTCGCGGGTGATCGCCTCCGCGCCGCCGACGTGAGGGCGGTGCAGGTCGCGCCAGACGGTGAGGAAGGCGTCGACGATCCTGCGCTCGGCGTCGGAGCCCGGCGCGTGCCCGAGGACGCGGGCGGCCGCCTCCCCCATCAGGACGTGGTCGTGCTCGGTGAGGCGGCCGTCGCCGTCGGCGTCCAGGTGGTCGAAGCCGAGGGCGATCTTCGTGGTCAGCAGGTCGTCGTTCACGGGGGCTCCCCTGCGGTGGCGCGGCGCACGGACGGTCGCCCCCAGCATCGCCCCCCGGCCCGCCTGGCGCCTGCGCGCGGGCGCCCCGGGGTGACGAGCGGGCACCGTGCGGGCGGTGGCGGATGCGCTGGGCGACCGGCCGGACGCGGAGGGGATCTGAGTACGGGAGCGGATTGCGGGGCCGCGGGCGGGCGGGCCAGAGTGTGGGCGCGCAGACGCGCGTGCGACCCGAGAGGACCCCCGTTGGTGAAGTCTTTCCTGGAGAAGGTGGCGACGAACCTGGTCTATTTCGTCGGCATGCTGGTGAATCCGCTCCTCAACGGCGCGCAGGACCTGTGGGCGGTGAACTGGCCCACCGAGCGGCGCAAGCTGCGGCTGATCGGCTCGCCGCGGGCGCGGGAGGCCCGGGCGGCGGAGCGCGAGCGGTTCCGGGTGATGGTCGAGGCGCTGGGCGCGGTCGAGGGCGTCGAGCACGTGCTGACCCAGGTGCTGGACCAGTCCACCCGCCCGACCTTCCACGGGCGGGACCACCCCCGGGACACCCTGCTGGTCTGCCGACTGCACGCCCGCGCCTACTTCGTCGTCCGGGAGGACATCCTCGACGTGCTGCCCCGGATCGCGGCGGCAGGCGTGGCCGACTGGCAGGCCCACGGCCAGGGCGGCGACCCGGGCGGGACCGTGGAGCACGCGCTGCGCTGGTACCGGGACGGCGGCGTCGACGCCAACGGCTGGCGGATGCACGCCCCCTGCCTGTTCAGTCCCGACGCGCGGCTGACCTGGGACCGGCCCGGCATCCCGCCCCGCGACCCGCTCCCGGCGGGCCCGTTCCCCAGCCGGCTCTTCGTGTCGGAGCAGAACCCGCCGGACGCGGACGCGGAGCGGCTGCTGCGCGAGGCGCGCGACAACGGGCGGGGCACGGTCGTGGAGCTGGAGCTCGGCGCGGACTGGGTCGGCTACAGCCAGTACCACAAGGTGGCGCGCGGCGGCTTCCTGGGGCGCGGGCGGCTCTGACCGGGCGACGCCGCCCGAGCGGGCCGGGCGGGCGGCTCCGAGCGGGCGGGCCCGGACGGCCCGGAAGGCCCCGTCCGGGCCCGCCCGGCCGTCCGGGTGTTCAGCCGTCCGGTCGGCGGCTCACCCGTTCGGCCGCGGCTCAGCACTGGGGGCGGCGGCCGTGGTTGGCCCCGCGCCTGGCCCTGGCCTTCTTCTTGCGGCGGCGCTTCGACGACATGGCCACTCCTCTCGCGACCGGGCGCCCGAACCGGGGCGCCCCGGGCTACCACCGTTCCACACCCGGGCGGCCCCGGCCCGTCGAGCACCCCCGGAGGCTGTCCCCCGGGGTCCGCCCCCGTCACCGCCGGTCGCCGATCGCGGTCACCGATCGCGGTCGCCGATCGCGGTCGCCGGCCGGTCAGTCGGGGAGGTTCCCGTCGCCGCCCAGGTTCGCGACCATGCGGCGCAGCACGTTGATCGTGGTGACGAACTCCTCGGTGCCGATGCCCTCGTGGGCGCGGTCGGCGACCGCCTGGTTGCGTTCGCGGGCGCGCAGGCGGCCGGCCTCGCCCTCCGGGGTGAGGGTGAACGCCCCGCCGGTGTCCTCGGTCAGCCAGCCGCGGGCGATCAGGTCGTCGTAGACGGCGTCGAAGGCGGTGTCCTGGTCGTCGTACGGGGTGAGCCGCTGGGTCAGGGCGGTGCGGGTCCATCCGCCGGGGCGGCCGGCCGCGTGGTTGAGCGTCCACCAGTGCGGCTGGGTGAGGCCTTCGACGGCCAGTTGTCCGCGCAGGCCCTCCACCACGAGGCGGCGGTAGACCTGCCCGGTCCAGGCTCCGATGGGCTGGGCGGCGATGGTCTGCGGGTCGTAGGTCTTGATCGTCACGTCCGGGTGCTCCTTCGACTGGTCGTCAGGACGCGACCGACCGTAGGACCTCATGTCGGCTTGAGGTCAAGGCGGTTCGGCGGGCCTGGCCCCTCCCGGCGGTCAACTCCCTTCTAGGCTGGCCCACATGAAGATCACACCGGCGCTCGCCGCCGCCCTCGCCCTGTCCGCGGCCGCCGTGCTCGGCACGGCCGCCCCCGCCACCGCCACCGCCACCGCCGTCTCCCCGGGCTCGTCCTCGGGCACCGCCCCGGGCACCGCCCCGGGCACCGCCGTCGACCCGCTGGAGCGCTTCCGCCGCCAGCCGCTCGCCTGGTCCCCATGCCAGGAGCCGGAGTTGGCCGCCGCCGGTGCCCAGTGCGCGGCCCTGAGCGTCCCGCTGGACTACCGCGACCCGCGCGGCCGCACCCTGTCCCTCGCGGTCTCCCGGATCAAGGCCGCCGACCCGGCCGGGCGCCGCGGCATACTCCAGACCAACCCCGGCGGCCCCGGCGAGAGCGGGCTGGCCATGCCGGTCGCCCTGCGCGAGCAGCTGGCGCCCGCGACCGCCGCGGCCTACGACCTCATCGGCATGGATCCGCGCGGGACCGGCGCCGGCACCCCGGACTGCGGCCTGACGCGCGGCAGTTGGCTGCGCTCGGCCGGCCCCGGCCAGGCCGGCTTCGACCAGGCCTGGCTCCTCGCCAAGGCCGACGCGGACGCCTGCTGGGCCAAGCACCCCGGCCTGCTGCCCCACCTGACCACCCTCAACACCGCCCGGGACGTCGACGTGCTGCGCGCGGCGCTCGGCGAGCAGCGCACCTCCTTCTTCGGGCAGTCCTACGGCGGGCTGCTGGGCGCGGTGTACGCGCA
>NZ_JBEZUT010000069.1:0-30428 GCF_040636595.1 Kitasatospora sp. NPDC036755 | reverse complement strand
CTGCCGGAGCGGGAACCCGCCCTGCCCCCGAAGGCGCCGGACTCCGGGCAGGACCCGATGACCGCGGGGACGCCGGCCAACACGCCCTCCCGGGCTAAGGTCCGGGCAACGGTTCCGACCGGGGGTGGAGACCGTACCCGGGGCGGCCGGATACCCTGGGGGGCGACGACCGTACCGATTTCGATGCCGCAGAGGACCCGCGACGACGTGTTCGACACCCTTTCCGATCGCCTCGCAGCGACGTTCAAGAACCTCCGGGGCAAGGGCCGCCTGAGCGAGGCGGACATCGACGCCACCGCCCGCGAGATCCGCATCGCGCTGCTGGAGGCGGACGTCGCGCTGCCGGTCGTCCGGGCCTTCATCAAGCAGGTCAAGGAGCGGGCGCTCGGTGTCGAGGTCTCCGGCGCGCTGAACCCCGCGCAGCAGATCATCAAGATTGTCAACGAGGAGCTCATCGCGATCCTCGGTGGCGAGACCCGCCGGGTGCGGTTCGCCAAGAACGGCCCGACGGTGATCATGCTCGCCGGTCTCCAGGGTGCCGGTAAGACCACCCTCGCGGGCAAGCTCGGCCACTGGCTGAAGACGCAGAAGCACACCCCGCTGCTGGTCGCCTGCGACCTCCAGCGCCCCAACGCGGTCAACCAGCTCCAGGTGGTCGCCGAGCGCGCCGGCGTGGCCTTCTACGGCCCGCAGCCGGGCAACGGCGTCGGCGACCCGGTGCAGGTGGCCAAGGACTCGATCGAGTACGCCAAGCAGAAGCAGTACGACGTCGTCATCGTCGACACCGCCGGCCGCCTGGGCATCGACGCCGAGCTGATGCAGCAGGCCGCCGACATCCGCGCCGCGGTGAACCCGGACGAGGTCCTGTTCGTCGTCGACGCGATGATCGGCCAGGACGCGGTCACCACCGCCCAGGCCTTCCTCGACGGCGTCGACTTCACCGGCGTGGTGCTCTCCAAGCTCGACGGCGACGCCCGTGGTGGTGCGGCCCTGTCGGTCGCCCACGTCACCGGCCGGCAGATCATGTTCGCCTCCAACGGCGAGAAGGTCGACGACTTCGACGCCTTCCACCCGGACCGGATGGCCTCGCGCATCCTCGGCATGGGTGACGTCCTCTCGCTGATCGAGAAGGCCGAGCAGACCTTCTCGCAGGCCGAGGCCGAGAAGATCGCTGCCAAGCTGCGCGGCGGCCCGAAGCAGTTCACCCTGGACGACTTCCTGTCCCAGCTGGAGCAGGTCCAGAAGATGGGCTCGATCTCCAAGCTGCTCGGCATGCTGCCCGGCATGGGCCAGATCCGGGACCAGATCAACAACATCGACGACAAGGACGTCAACCGGGTCGGCGCGATCATCAAGTCGATGACCCCGACCGAGCGCGCCGAGCCGGAGCTGATCAACGGCTCCCGCCGCGCCCGCATCGCCAAGGGCTCCGGTGTCCAGGTCGGCGAGGTGAAGAACCTGGTCGAGCGGTTCTTCGACGCCCGCAAGATGATGTCCGCGATGGCCTCCGGCAAGGGCGTGCCCGGCATGCCGGGGATCCCGGGCATGGGCGGCGGCGCGAAGAAGTCCGGCAAGAAGGCCCCGCAGGCCAAGGGTAAGCGCAAGAGCGGCAACCCGCTGAAGCGCGCGCAGGAGGAGGCCGCGGCCGCCGAGCGCCGCGCGCTCGGCCCGGGCGCCGGCCAGGGCCAGCCGGACGGCGGCGCGTTCGGCCTCGGCGCGGGCAAGGGCCCGGCCGATTTCGAGCTGCCCAAGGAGTTCAAGGACATGCTGTAGTCCTTGAGGGCCTCTGAGGACCTTCAGGGCCCCTCTGAGGCCCTGAGAGGGGCCCTGAAGGTCCTCGGAGCGGAGGTCCTTGAAGGTCCTTGATCGACAGCGATCGGTCGTGATCGATTTTGGTCGGCCCGTCGTCCGGTGTTTCCGGGCGGCGGGCCGATCGCGTGTCCGATGATGGGGGCATGCGAGTGATGATCAGGGCCCCGAGGTCCGAGGACGCGGCCGGGTACGCCGAGGCGGTCCGGCGGTCCGCCGAACACATCGGACGGTGGAACCCGGTCGAGCCGGACGGCCTGCCCGACCTGCTCAAGCGCCAGGGGTCCGGGCTGCGCACCTTCCTGATCATCGACCGGGAGACCGGCGGGATGGTCGGCAAGGTGAACGTCGCCAACATCGTGATGAGCCGCTTCTGCAACGCCTCGATGGGCTACGACTCGTACCTCCCGTTCAACGGCACCGGGCGGATGACCGAGGGCATGCGGCTGGTCGTGGAGCGCTGCTTCGCCCCGCAGTCGGCCGGCGGGCTGGGGCTGCACCGGCTGGAGATCAACGTGCAGCCGGAGAACGAGCGCTCGATCGCGATGGCCAAGCGGCTGGGCTTCCGGCACGAGGGCTTCTCCCCGCGGATGCTGTTCCTCCAGGGGGACTGGCGCGACCACGAGCGGTTCGCGCTGACCGCCGAGGAGTGGCCGGGCGCGACGGCGTAGCCGCTGCCGACGCCGGAGGGGCGGTGGCGCGACTGTCGGCGGGGGTAGTGGCATCGCCGCTGGTGGGAGGGGTCGACGCGGCCGTACGGCGGTCCGGGCGCGGCGTTGCGATTGGCTCGCCCGAGCAGCTGTCCGTATTGTCCGATGGGTGACCGAACCCGTGCCGCCACGTCAGACGCCCGACCAGCCATGGCGCTCGGAGGGGGCCCCGCCCCCGCCGCCGCCCAAGCGCCGGATGCCCGGCGGCTGGGTGGGCCTGGCCCTCACCGCCCTCGTGGTGTTCCTGATCTCGGACCTGCTGCTGTCCGTCTTCGGACCCGCCGGAGCCACCACGATCTCCTACACCGAGTTCAACAACCAGCTGAACAAGGGCAACATCACCAAGATCTACGCCAAGGGCGACGCGATCGAGGGCACCCTCAAGACCGCCCAGCCCAAGCCGGACGGCGGCAAGGGCGACTACACCGAGTTCGACACCCAGCGGCCGTCCTTCGCGGGCGACAACCTCTGGACCACCCTGCAGCAGCAGGGCGTCGAGGTCACCGCCACCTCGCCGGTCCAGCAGCGCAGCTTCCTGACCAACCTGCTGATCTCGCTCGCCCCGATGCTGCTGCTGGTCTTCATCTGGGTGCTGCTCGCCCGCCGGATGGCCGGCGGACTCGGCGGCGGACCGCTCGGCCGCAAGGCCCCGCCCAAGCCGGTCACCGCGGAGGAGGGCAAGCGCACCACCTTCGCCGACGTGGCCGGCATCGACGAGGTCGAGGCCGAACTCACCGAGGTCGTCGACTACTTGAAGAACCCCGACCGGTACCGCAAGCTCGGCGCCAAGATGCCGCGCGGCGTGCTGCTGAGCGGCCCGCCCGGAACCGGCAAGACCCTGCTGGCCCGGGCCGTGGCCGGCGAGGCGAACGTGCCGTTCTTCTCCGCCTCCGCCTCCGAGTTCATCGAGATGATCGTCGGCGTCGGCGCCAGCCGGGTCCGCGAGCTGTTCGCCGAGGCCCGCAAGGTCGCCCCGGCGATCATCTTCATCGACGAGATCGACACCATCGGCCGCCAGCGCGGCGCCGGCGGCGGCATGGGCGGCCACGACGAGCGCGAGCAGACCCTCAACCAGATCCTCACCGAGATGGACGGGTTCACCGGCTCCGAGGGCGTCATCGTGATCGCCGCGACCAACCGGGCGGACGTGCTCGACCCGGCGCTGCTGCGCCCCGGGCGCTTCGACCGGCGGATCACCGTCAGCCCGCCCGACCGGGAGGGCCGCGCGGCGATCCTGCGCATCCACAGCCGCAGCGTCCCGCTGGCCGGCGACGCCGACCTCAACCAGCTGGCCAAGGTCACGCCGGGGATGACCGGCGCCGAGCTCGCCAACCTGGTCAACGAGGCCGCGCTACTGGCGGTCAAGCGCGAGCAGGACGCGGTCAACGAGCGGGACCTCTCGGACGCGCTGGAGAAGGTCCAGCTGGGCGCGGTGCGGCCGCTGGTGATGCCGCAGGAGGAGCGCGAGCGGACGGCGTACCACGAGAGCGGGCACGCGCTGCTGGGCATGCTCCAGCCCGGCGCGGACCCGGTCCGCAAGATCACCATCGTGCCGCGCGGCCGGGCGCTCGGCGTCACCCTCTCCACCCCGGAGAACGACCGCTACTCGTACACCGAGCCCTACCTGCGCGGCCGGATCATCGGCGCGCTCGGCGGCATGGCGGCCGAGCAGGTGGTCTACGGGGTGATCACCACCGGCGCGGAGAGCGACCTGGAGCAGGTCACCAACATCGCCCGCGGGATGGCCGGGCGCTGGGGGATGAGCGAGCGGGTCGGCCGGCTCACCGCGGTGCCCTCCGACCCGCAGGGCGCGTACGGGCTGTCCGCCGCGCCGACCACCCTGGACGCGGTGGACGAGGAGGCCCGGCGGATCGTCTCCGAGTGCTACGACGACGCGGTGCGGATCCTGACCGAGCAGCGGCACCGGCTGGACGCGCTGGCGGCGGCGCTGCTGGAGGCGGAGACGCTGGACGAGGCGGCGGCGTACCGGGCGGCGGGGGTGCCTCGGGAGGCCTCCTCGGAGGGTTCCGGCGACGCCAGTGGTTCCGGTGGTTCCGGTGACGCGGGTGGTTCCGACGGGTCCGACGGGGCCGACGGGTCCGGCGGTTCCGATGGTTCTGGTGGTCCCGACGGGAAGTCGATCGACCGGGCGTGAAGCCAGGGGCCGGGGGCGCTCGCCGTAGTGGCGGGCGCCCCCGGTTTCGCGTTTCCGCGCCGCTACCGGCGCGGCCGCTCGGCGACCAGGTAGCGGAACAGGTTCTCCATCCGCACCGAGCCGTCCGCGCGCAGGTGGGGCTGGAGCGCCTCCTCCAGCTCCTTCGCCACCAGCGAGGCGCCGGAGAACTCCTCGGCCGGGTCGAACAGCCCGGTGGAGAGCAGGCCGCGCACCGCGCTGTCGAGGTCGGCGTAGGCGAACGGGCAGCTCACCCGGCCGCTGCCGGCCGGACGCAGACCGGCCGGCGCGAGCAGGTCCTCCAGGGCGCCGGGCGCGCTCAGCTCGAAGGGGTCGCGCGCGGTGGTCCGGCCCGCCCTGCGCCGGGCCACGTCCAGCACCGCGGCGCTCTCGCAGCGCTCCGGCGGGCCCCAGGCGGCCAGCACCACGTGCCCGCCCGGAAGGGTGAGCCGGGCTGCCTCGGCGACCACCGGAGCGGATTCGGCGCCACCGGGCAGCCGCTCGAAAACCGTCACCAGCGAATGGGCCGGGCGGGGGACGGCGGCGGGCGTCCCGGCCCCCGCGCACACCCGCAGCCGGCGGGCGCGGGCCAGCTCGCGCAGCTCGTCCCGCGGCTCCTGCCCGGCGACCTGGGCGCCCCGGCCGGCCGCGAGCAGCAGGGCCAGTCCGGACCGGCAGCCCAGGCCCAGCACGCTGCTCGCCGGGCCGACCTCCAGCCGGTCGTAGACCGCCTCGTAGAGCGGCACCAGCATGCGTTCCTGGATCTCCGCCCAGTCGCGCGCCCGCGTGGGGCCGACGGCCCCGGTCCGCGGGTGGTGCGGGCGTGCGCCCGTCGGTCGTACGGTCGTGCCGGTCGTCCGAGCTGAAGCCATGGCGGCCTCCCATCCGGTCCTTCGGTGTGCTGCTACGGCTCCCCCAAAGTCCCGCCCCACACCAGCGAACAGCGGGTCGGGCCCGGCGTCCAGAGGGGTGCAGGGTGGTGCGCGCGTGTCGCGGTGGTGCGCCCCCGTCCGGTGATACCGATTCGAAACCGGGGCCCCGGGCCCCGTACCATTCGCCCCATGGCTAAGGCACCCGTTCTCACCCCTCAGGCGGAAGACTTCCCGCGCTGGTACCAGGACCTCATCAACAAGGCCGAGCTGGCCGACAACGGTCCGGTGCGCGGCACCATGGTCATCCGACCGTACGGCTACGGCCTGTGGGAGCGGATGCAGCAGGAGATGGACGCGCGGATCAAGAAGGCGGGCGCCCAGAACGCCTACTTCCCGATGTTCATCCCGCAGTCCTACCTGACGAAGGAAGCCGAGCACGTCGAGGGCTTCGCCCCCGAGCTCGCGGTCGTCACCCACGGCGGCGGCAAGCAGCTGGAGGAGCCGGTCGTCGTCCGGCCGACCTCCGAGACGATCATCAACGAGTACTTCTCGAAGTGGGTGCAGAGCCACCGGGACCTGCCCCTGCTGATCAACCAGTGGGCCAACGTGGTCCGTTGGGAGCTGCGTCCGCGCGTCTTCCTGCGCACCACCGAGTTCCTCTGGCAGGAGGGCCACACCGCCCACGCCACCTACGAGGACGCCCGCGAGTACGCGTCGATGATCCACACCCAGGTCTACGGCGACTTCATGACCAACGTGCTCGGCATCGACGTCGTGCTCGGCCGCAAGACCGCCAAGGAGCGCTTCGCTGGCGCCATCAACACCCTCACCCTCGAGGGCATGATGCGCGACGGCAAGGCCCTGCAGATGGGCACCAGCCACGAGCTGGGCCAGAACTTCGCCAAGGCGTTCAACACCACCTACCAGCTGCAGGGCGCCGAGCGCGAGCACGTCTGGCAGACCTCCTGGGGCGTCTCGACCCGCATGGTCGGCGGCCTGATCATGTCCCACGGCGACGACAACGGCCTGCGGGTGCCCCCGCGCCTGGCCGCCGTCCAGGCCGTCGTGCTCGCGATCAAGGGCGACGACGCGGTCATCGCCAAGGTCCGCGAGATCGGCGCCCAGCTGGAGGCCGTCGGCATCCGGGTCGTGGTCGACGACCGCACCGACACCCCGTTCGGCCGCCGCGCCGTCGACTGGGAGCTCAAGGGCGTCCCGCTGCGCATCGAGGTCGGCCCGCGCGACCTGGAGAACGGCACCGCGATGCTGGCCCGCCGCATCCCGGGCGGCAAGGAGCCGGTCTCCATCGACGCCCTGGCCGCGCTGCTCCCGGGCGTGCTGGAGGAGGACCAGGCGCAGCTGCTGCGCGAGTCCCGCGAGCGCCGCGAGGCCCGCACGGTCGACGTCAAGACCATCGAGGAGGCCGTCGAGGCCGCCGCGACGGGGTGGGGCCGGATCTCCTGGGCCGACCTCGGCGCGGAGGGCGAGGCCAAACTGGCCGAGCAGGGCGTCACGGTCCGCTGCATCGTCGCGGCCGACGGCTCGGTGCCGCAGGCGGACGACCAGGAAGGCAATGTCGCGCTCGTCGCCCGGGCGTACTGACACCGGATCGACGTCCGGCGGACGCCCCTCGGATGTCCGCCGGAGGTCCTTCGTCCACGGGTAATGACCGGCACCGGCGACATTTGCCCGGAATGCGGATGGGTAAGAATCCGGTAACTGTTCCGGCCTGCCCCCGCACCGGACATCCCTACTGGCCGGTCAACTCCCGGTATTAACGGAATAGCGGTACGGTGTACGGCCCGTGGCCCTGTCAATCCGGCAGGCCCACGGGCCGTACGTCCTGGGTGGCGACAGCCCGCCCCCCGGACGGAATTTCACCAGGCGCGTCGGCGTTGCCACGGGCCGAAACCGGCAGGGGGTTGGTCTTGCGTCAGATCCGGAACGCGCAATTCGCGCGCGGCCTCGCATTCCTGGGAGTTCCCTGTGAATTCCCCGGGAACGAGAACATGCGGAACATCGGCTCGCACTCCATCGTTGGTCTAGCGTGAGCACGACACAGCCCCTCGTTCTCGCGGCCGAACTGGCCGCCGCCTGGAGCGACATCCAGGCCTACCACCAGGACCTTCCCGATCTCGCCTCGCCCGAGGCCCTGATCGGCGAGTCCTCCTCGGCCTGCGGGACGCGGCTCGGTTTCGAGCGCCTCCTGCACGAGGCCGCCCACGGTCTGGCCGCGGCCCGGGACATCCGGGACACCTCGCGGGCCGGCCGCTACCACAACCGGCGCTTCCTGATGCTCGCTTCCGAGCTGGGCCTGGCGCACCCGGTCGAGCCGCACGCGAGCAGCGGCTTCTCCCAGGTGACCATGCTCAAGGAGACGCAGGAGCGGTACGCCGACACCATCGAACGCCTGGACCGCGCCCTCGGGGCGCACCAGGAAGCGGTGGCCGGCGACGGTGCGACGCGCGCCTTCCGCGGCCCGGCGGCCCGGCACGGCTCCTCCGGGGGCGGCGTGCGGGTCAAGGCGGTCTGCGGCTGCGGGCGCAACGTCCGGGTCGTCCCGTCGGTGCTCGCGCAGGCGTCCATCGTCTGCGGCGCGTGCCAGCAGCCGTTCAAGATCGCCTGAGCGGTCGACGTCCCGACGGGCTGCTGTGCGGGCAGCGGTCCGGCCGGAATGGAACGGCGCAGGGTCCGGCAGCGCGAGCGGGCGGGCCCGGAGTGAACTGAGCGGTACAGCAGGACAGCGGTGATGTCATCGGGTTGGACCGGGAGCGGGGGCTCCCGGTCGAGCCCTGAACGGGCGCCCGGCCCCGCGTACAGGCGGTTCTCGCCGATGTGGCAGAATGGACAGCTGAGTACTCGGCAGCCGAGCAGGACCCCTCTCTCCTACGGCTGGCGTGTCCCTTGAACGGTCCGCCCCGCAACCCCACGCGGTGGCGAGCCCGCTCACCCACGTCAACACCAGGAGAATCCACTCCCGTGGCAGTCAAGATCAAGCTCAAGCGTCTCGGCAAGATTCGCTCCCCGCACTACCGCATCGTCGTCGCCGACGCCCGCACCAAGCGTGACGGTCGCGCGATCGAGGAGATCGGCATCTACCAGCCGACCTACAACCCCTCGAAGATCGAGGTCGACAGCGACCGCGCCCAGTACTGGCTGTCCGTCGGCGCCCAGCCGACCGAGCCGGTCCTCGCCATCCTGAAGCTGACCGGCGACTGGCAGAAGTTCAAGGGCCTGCCGGCTCCGGCGCCGCTGAAGGTCGCCGAGCCGAAGGTCGAGGACTTCTCGCACCTGTTCGCGAAGGCCGTCGCCGGCTTCGAGGACGCCACCACCGGTGTCGCCATCACCCCGAAGGCCAAGAAGTCGGACAAGGCCGAGGCCGAGGCCGACGCCGCCGCCGAGGCCTGATCGTGATCGAGGACGCCCTCGACCACCTGGTGAAGGGCATCGTCGAGCACCCCGACGAGGTGCAGGTGCGCTCGCGCAACCTGCGTCGGGGTAACACCATCGAGGTGCGAGTGCACCCCGATGACCTCGGCAAGGTGATCGGCCGGGGTGGCCGTACGGCGCGCGCGCTGCGCACCGTGGTCGGCGCCCTCGGCGGTCGCAACGTCCGGGTCGACCTGGTCGACGTGGACAACATTCGCTGACGCTGCTGCTCGTTCAGCCGTCAGGGCTTGTGAGGCCGACCGGGACGCATGTCGTCCCGGTCGGCCTTTCGCATTTCCATCCGCATTTCCGTCGCATCATCGCTTCGCAGCCCGTCGCTTTTCGTATCGGCTCAGGAACTCCAGGAGAACGATCACCGTGCAGCTCGTCGTCGGCAGGATCGGCCGTGCCCACGGCATCAGGGGGGACGTCAGTGTCGAGGTCCGCACCGACGAGCCGGAACTCCGGCTCGGCCCCGGTGCCGTCCTGCTCACCGACCCCGCGTCGGCCGGACCGCTGACCATCGAGTCCGGCCGGGTGCACAGCGGCCGACTGCTGCTGCGCTTCGTCGGCGTCAAGGACCGCAACGCGGCCGAGGCCCTCCGCGGGACCATGCTCATCGCCGAGATCGACCCGGAGGAGCGCCCCGAGGACCCGGAGGAGTACTACGACCACCAGCTGATCGGGCTGGACGTCGTGCTGCTGGACGGAACTCCGGTCGGCGAGCTGGCCGAGGTCCTCCACCTGCCCTACCAGGACCTGCTCATGGTGAGGAAGGCCGACGGGACGGAGGTGCTGGTGCCCTTCGTCAGCCAGATCGTGCCGACCATCGACCTGGAGAACCAGCGTGCCGTGATCACCCCGCCGGCCGGGCTGATCGACCCGGAGCAGGCCGAGGTCGCGGGGACCTCCTCGGCCGGTGGCGCCGACGGTGCCGAGGGCGCTGAGGACACCGGGGGTGCTGCGGACGCCGAGGGCGCTGCGGACGCCGGGGGCGCGAAGGGCTCGGAGGAGTCGGAGTGACCGCCGACGAGCGTGCCGAGGAGCGTGTCGAGGCGGGCCCCGGGACGGCCGCCGACGCCGATGCGGGCCTCGTGGACGCCGTGTCCGGCGGCGTGCAGAGCGGTATGCGGATCGACGTCGTCACGATCTTCCCCGAGTACCTGGAACCGCTGGACATCTCGCTGGTCGGCAAGGCCCGCGCCCGCGGCCAGCTGGACGTGCACGTCCACGACCTGCGCGCGTGGACCCACGACGTGCACCGCACGGTCGACGACAGCCCGTACGGCGGCGGCCCCGGCATGGTGATGAAGCCCGAGCCGTGGGGCGAGGCGCTGGACGCGGTGGTCGCCGCCGGCCCCGAGGGGCAGGTGCCCACCCTGGTCGTGCCGACCCCGAGCGGGCGCCCGTTCACCCAGGAGCTCGCCCAGGAGCTGGCCGGCCGCCCGTGGCTGGCCTTCACCCCCGCCCGGTACGAGGGCATCGACCGCCGCGTGATCGAGGAGGCGGCCACCCGGATGCCGGTGGTCGAGGCCTCGATCGGCGACTACGTGCTGGCCGGCGGCGAGGTCGCCGTGCTGGTGATGGTCGAGGCGATCGCCCGGCTGCTTCCCGGGGTGCTCGGCAACGCCGAGTCCCACCGCGACGACTCCTTCGCCCCGGGCGCGATGGCCGACCTGCTGGAGGGCCCGGTCTACACCAAGCCCGCCGAGTGGCGCGGTCGGACGGTGCCGGACGTGCTGCTCAGCGGCAACCACGGCAGGATCGCCCGCTGGCGCCGTGAGCAGGCCTTCGCCCGGACCCTGGCGAACCGGCCCGACCTGGTCGAGCGCTGGCAGTACGGCGCCTTCGACAAGAAGGAGCGGGAGGCGCTGAGCATCCTCGGCCTGGCCTGGGACGAGCGGCTCGGCCGATTTCGGTCCGCGGCCGGTGATGTGGAAGAATAGGCGCTTGCTGTCTGTCGCTGGTTCCCTCCTGTAGGGGGCACGTGGACCGGCGCCCCCGCCACGGGGGGATCGTCGTCAGCCGATGCGGCCCGCAGCAGACCCCATTGTGACGATTTTCCGTGGGCGGCCCGTGGCGCCTGCGATGGAGAGCAACATGAGCAACAAGCTCGCTGCTGTCGACGCGGCCTCGCTGCGTAGCGACATCCCGGCCTTCCGCGCCGGTGACACCCTGAAGGTTCACGTCCGGGTCATCGAGGGCAACCGCTCCCGTGTCCAGGTCTTCCAGGGCGTCGTCATCCGCCGCCACGGCGCCGGTATCGGTGAGACCTTCACCGTCCGCAAGGTCAGCTTCAACGTCGGCGTGGAGCGTACCTTCCCGGTGCACACCCCGGTCGTCGAGAAGATCGAGGTCGTGACCCGCGGTGCGGTTCGCCGCGCCAAGCTGTACTACCTGCGTGACCTCCGCGGCAAGGCCGCGAAGATCAAGGAGAAGCGCGACCGCTGATCCACCGGCCCCCGGCCTCGCCGGGGGATCGGAACGCTCTGAGGGGAGCGGGCCGCCGCAAGGTAGGCTCACCCCCCGATGAGCACGCACGAACCACCCGCGGACCGCGACGGCAGTCCCGCACCCACCGGTGCGGACTCGCTGTCGCGGTCCGCGGTCGTTTCCGGGGACAGTTCGGGCGGGGCTTCCGGGAGCGCGTCCGACGCGTCCGACGCGTCCGTCGAGTCCGTCGAGTCCGACGAGCGCGATCCCGGCGCGGGCGCAGGACGCGCACAGCGCTCCGAGGGCCCGGAGCAGGCCGGGGTCCCGGACGGCGACGGCTCGGAGCAGGAGGAGGAGCCCGGGCACTCGCGCTCGCGGGACCTGCTGCTCCTGGTGGGGATCTGCCTGGCGGCCCTGCTGCTGGTGAACGCCTTCGTCGCACGCCCGTTCTCGGTGCCCTCCGGATCGATGGAGGAGACCCTGCGCCCGGGCGACCGGCTGGTCGCGAACCAGCTCGCCTACGCCTTCGGCGGCCACCCCCAGCGGGGCGACATCGTGGTCTTCGACGGGAGGGGCTCCTTCCTCCGGGAGTCGGCGAAGCCGGCCGGCTTCGGGGACGGCCTGCGCTCGTTCGCGCAGGACCTCGGGCTGGCCCCGGCCGGGGACACCGTCTACGTCAAGCGCGTGATCGGCGTCGCCGGGGACCGGGTGACCAGTGCCGGCCCGGGCACGCCGATCACCGTCAACGGCGTGCCGATCGACGAGAGCGGCTACCTGTCCCCGGGCGACGACCCGTCGAGCGTGGCCTTCGACGTCATCGTGCCGCCCGGCAAGCTGTGGGTGATGGGCGACCACCGCAGCGCCTCCCGGGACTCCCGCGACCACCTCGGTGAGCCCGGCGGCGGATTCGTGCCCGAGGCGAAGGTGATCGGCCGCGCGGACTGGGTGGTCTACCCGTTCTCGCGCTGGACCGGCCTGGACCGGCCCGCGGCCTTCGCCGCGACTGCGGGGACGGGCGGTCATGGGGACCAGGGGTAGGGGCCGGCTCGCCGACCGGCCGGCGGCCGGGGGAGCGACACCCTGGGGAGCGGGGGAGGACGGTGCGGCGGCCCGCGGGTCGGCCGAGGCCCCGCCGACGCGCGGCCGGGCCGAGCGCCGCCGCACCGCCCGCAAGGCGACCCGACGGCGCAAGCGCTCGCTGGTGCGGGAGATCCCGCTGATCGTCCTGGTGGCCCTGCTGGTGGCACTGGTGATGAAGACCTTCCTGGTCCAGGTGTTCGTGATCCCCTCGGGCTCGATGGAGCAGACCATCCTGATCGGGGACCGGGTACTGGTCGACAAGCTGACCCCCTGGTTCGGCAGTGAGCCGCAGCGCGGCGACATCGTGGTGTTCAAGGATCCGGGCGGCTGGCTGGAACGCGATCGCAAGCCGTCCTCGGACGGTCCGGTGCTGGGCGCGGCCAAGCAGGTGCTGACCTACGTCGGACTGCTGCCCTCCGGCAACGAGCAGGACCTGATCAAGCGGGTGATCGGCGTGGGCGGGGACACCGTCGAGTGCTGCGACGCGCAGGGGCGTCTCAGCGTCAACGGCCGTCCGGTGGAGGAGTCCTACCTCGCGCCCGGCAACCCGCCGTCCCGGCAGACCTTCAGGATCCAGGTGCCGCAGGGGCGGCTGTGGGTCATGGGCGACCACCGGGACGTCTCCGCCGACTCCCGTTTCCACATGGGCAATCCGGGACAGGGGACGATCCCGCTGAGCGGCGTCGTCGGTCGCGCGTTCGTGATCGCCTGGCCGCTGGACCGCTTCCACCGGCTCGAAGCGCCCGGTTCGCTCTCCTCCCTCGCCCGGATGCCGCAGGCCGGCGGAACTGCCGCGGAATCGGTGGGCGTTGGACCGGTTCCTGTGGAACCTCCGCTCGTTATGGGTGTGTTGGGCATCCTTCCGTTCGTCGTTCGCTGATCGGGGCGGCCTCCGGAGTGAGCCGGGCCGGCCGCCGACCGGAACGGCCTCGCGTGGGACCGCGAGCCGGATGCCTTGGAGTGATAGAGAAGTGCAGGTGCGGCCGGGAGCGGTTCCGGCCGTGGGCCGAGGCTGTGCTGGTGTCAGGGGAGCCCGCGGTGGGAAGCCCTGAGACGTTTCATGGTCGTGGTGAGCGTGGTGCCCGCTGTGCGGCACTCTGAGCGCGGGCGCGCGGGCGTCCGCACAGCAGGGAGGAGACGTTGTGGGGGATTTGGTGATCGGCGCCCGATCAGGCGCCGGAGAACCCGAGGGCTCGGGCCGCCGGGCGGACCGGTCCGCCGAGTCCGCGGCCTCGCCCGCCTCGGCCGAGGCCGCGGCGGCGCAGACCGCCGACGGACAGGGCGGGGGCGGACCGGACGACTCCCCGGACTCCCCGCACGCGGCCGAGCCCGCGGACGGATCGGAGTCGCAGGCTCCGTCCAAGCCGCGCAAACCGCGCTCGTTCTGGAAGGAACTGCCGATCCTGGTCGGCATCGCGCTGATCCTCGCGCTGGTGATCAAGACCTTCTTCGTCCAGGCCTTCTCCATCCCGTCGGAATCGATGCAGAACACGCTGCAGGTCGGCGACCGCGTCCTGGTGGACAAGCTGACCCCGTGGTTCGGGGCCGAGCCCGAGCGCGGTGAGGTCGTGGTGTTCCACGACCCGGGCGGCTGGCTCAACGACGAGCCGACCCAGCAGAGCAGCAACACCTTCCTCCGCGGCGTGCAGGACGTGCTCAGCTTCGTCGGGCTGATGCCCTCCGCCAACGAGAAGGACCTGATCAAGCGGGTCATCGCGGTCGGCGGGGACACCGTCGAGTGCGAGGGCGAGGGGCCGGTCAAGGTCAACGGCGTCGCGCTCAACGAGCCGTACGTCTACCAGGGCAACACCCCCTGTGGAGACCACCCCTTCGGCCCGGTCAAGGTGCCCAAGGACCGGATCTGGGTGATGGGCGACCACCGCGCCAACTCGCTGGACTCCCGGTTCCACATGGACCAGCCGGGCGGCGGCACCGTCCCGGTGGACAACGTGATCGGGCGCGCCTTCGTGGTGGCCTGGCCGGTCGGCCACTGGTCGACGCTGCCGGTGCCGGACACCTTCGACCAGAAGGGCCTGGCGGCGGCCGCGCCCATGGCGCCCCCCGTGGCTGGCGCGGTGGGGGCTGTCGCACTGCTTCCGCTGGTGCGCCGGGTGCGGGGTCGGGCGGAGCGCCGCAGGGAGTCCTGAGCTCCGCCGGATCGTGTTCCACCGGGTTGGCTCCGGCTCTTGCGCGGGCCGTGGTACCGACGAGTAATCTGCTCGGACGTGCCACGGCCCGTCGGCATTTCCGCGTGGGCCCCCGGCGTGCCAGTGGTGTTCTCCGGTCGGCCAGAGGTGGACGGTGTCGATGAGCAGTGTCGTGGAGCAGACGGCCGACCGCCCCGCCGCGCCCGGCCGCGCGCGCCCGCGGCCCGCCGCGGTGCTGCAGGGTGTCGCCCTGGCACTCGGGCTGGTGCTGATGGTCGGCGGCTTCGGCCTGATCGCGGTCGACTACCGGCCGTACAAGATCCCCACCGCCTCGATGCACCCGACGCTGCGCATCGGTGACACCGTGCTCGCCCGCAAGGTCGGCGGCGGCGACATCGGACGGGGCGACGTGGTGGTCTTCCGGGACCGTGCCTGGGGCGGCGAGCTCATGGTCAAGCGGGTGGTCGCGGTCGGCGGGGACACCGTCGCCACCACCGGGGCCGAGCACCGGCTGACGGTCAACGGGCAGCCGGTGGACGAGCCCTACCTCGCGACGCAGGGCCGCCAGGGCGACTCGTTCAGCGCGACGGTGCCGCAGGGCCGGCTGTTCCTGCTCGGCGACAACCGGGTGGGCTCGCTGGACTCCCGCACCCACCTGGAGGTCGACGGCGGAACCGTCCCGGCCGACGCCGTCGAGGCCAGGGTCGAGGCCACCGTGCTGCCCTTCGGCAGGACGGGCCTGCTCGACCGGGTCACGGACTTCGACGGCTTCGCGGGCCCGAAGGCCTCGCAGCCGGGGCCGCTGGAGCCCGCCGCCTACGCCGCCGTCGCGGGCGCGGCGCTGATCCTCGTGACCTCGGCGGTGGGCGGGGTGGCGGGCCTGGCCCGCCGGCTCCGGAGGCGCAGCCCCTGAGCGGGACCGCCGCCGTGCCGCCCGCTCTGCCGAACATCGCCCCGGACGGCCGCGTCGGGTGGCAGGATCGGTAACGCCAGGACCGGTAACGCCACCGACGCGCGGGAGAGGAGTGTGGAGCGCTGCCATGACAGCACGGCGTCGCAGGGCGGCGCGGATCCTGCTGCTGGACGGGCAGGACCGCATCCTCCTTCTGCTGGGGGCCGACCCGGCTGCCCCGGGGGAGACCTGGTGGATCACGCCCGGGGGCGGCTTGGAGGCGGGCGAGGGTGTCCGCGAGGCCGCCGAGCGGGAGCTCGCCGAGGAGACCGGCCTGCGGGGTGTGGACCTGGGGCCCTTGGTGGCGTACGGCACGGTGTCGTTCTCCTTTCAGGGACAGCGCTACGAGCAGGAGCAGTGGTTCCACCTGGCCCGGACCACGGACACGGGGCTGGACCACTCGGGCATGGGCGCGGACGAGCACGCCCAGCTGCTCGCGGCGCGCTGGTGGACGGTCGAGGAATTGAGGGGGACCGCCGAGACGGTCTATCCGGCCGGTCTGGCGGACTTCCTGGAGCGGCTGCTGGTCGAGGGCCCGCCGGTGGATCCGGTACGGCTCTGACCGTGGGTGCGGTGGTCCACAATGGGTGGACGTGACAAGTTGAGGGGACGCCTGGATGAGTGCCGAAGATCTCGAGAAGTACGAGACCGAGATGGAGCTCAAGCTCTACCGGGAGTACCGGGACGTCGTCGGCCTGTTCAAGTACGTGATCGAGACCGAGCGACGGTTCTACCTCACCAACGACTACGAGCTGCAGGTGCACTCGGTCCAGGGTGAGGTGTTCTTCGAGGTGTCGATGGCGGATGCGTGGGTCTGGGACATGTACCGGCCGGCCCGGTTCGTCCGCAAGGTCCGGGTGCTGACCTTCAAGGACGTGAACATCGAGGAACTCGCGAAGAGCGATCTGGAGCTGCCCTCGGACGAGTCCGGCTTCGGGAACTGACGTTGAACGACTCCGTCCCGCGTTGTCCAGCCGAATTTCGCGAGGACGGGGCTTCTCACCCCTGCGGGTGACAAGAACCGACCACGGACCCGAGTTATCCACAGGGAACGGGAATTCCCGGGCCTCGTCGTGCGCAGTGGTACAGCCTCCTCGGCGGAGGTGGTCACCATGCAGCAGACCGTCGTGCAGGACCAGGCCGTACCGAACGCGGCCGCAGTCGGGGAGGCCCCGCGGTCGGTCCCGGACCGCGGCACCAGGAACGGGCTCGGCCGGTACGGGGAGCGGGTCGCCGCCCGCCGCCTCGTGGAGGCCGGGCTGCGCATCCTGGACCTCAACTGGCGCTGCGCCGAGGGCGAGCTCGACATCGTCGCCCTCGACGGAGACACCGTGGCGGTCTGCGAGGTGAAGACCCGCTCCGAGCGGGGTTTCCAACAGCCC
This sequence comes from Kitasatospora sp. NPDC036755, assembly GCF_040636595.1. Classification (NCBI taxonomy): domain Bacteria; kingdom Bacillati; phylum Actinomycetota; class Actinomycetes; order Kitasatosporales; family Streptomycetaceae; genus Kitasatospora; species Kitasatospora sp. NPDC036755. The sequence continues at coordinate 13,441 of NZ_JBEZUT010000069.1, read as the reverse complement.
ACCGAGGCGATCGACCGGGCCAAGGCCGCCCGGCTGCAACGCCTGGCCGAGCGCTGGATGGCCGAGCGCTGGCCCGACCACTTCGCCCGGCTGGCCGGCCCCGGCTACGACCCGGGGCCCACCGATCCGCAGTGGCCGCCCGCCCCACCGGGCGGGGTGCGGATCGACCTGGTCGCGGTGGTCAACCGGGCGCGGGGTGCGGCCCTGGTCGACCACCTGCGGGGGGTGGTCTGAGATGGCCTTCGCCCGTACCTGTTCCGTCGCGCTGGTCGGCGTCGACGGAGTGATCGTCGAGGTCCAGGCCGATCTGGAGCCCGGGGTGGCCGCGTTCACCCTGGTCGGCCTGCCCGACAAGGCGCTCACCGAGGCCCGTGACCGGGTCCGTGCCGCGGTCGTGAACAGCGGCGAGGCCTGGCCGCAGCGCAAACTGACGGTCGGCCTCAGCCCCGCCTCGGTGCCCAAGAGCGGCAGCGGCTTCGACCTCGCGGTGGCCTGCGCCGTGCTGGCCGCCGCCGAACGGCTCGACCCCTCCGCCATCGCCGATCTGCTGGTCATCGGCGAGCTGGGGCTGGACGGCAGGGTGCGGCCGGTCCGAGGGGTGCTGCCGTCGGTGCTGGCCGCCGCCGACGCCGGGTACGAGCGGGTCGTGGTCGCCGAGCAGACGGCGCCCGAGGCCTCGCTCGTCCCCGGGGTGACGGTGATCGGCGTCCGGAGCCTGCGCCAGCTCGTCGCCATCCTGACCGGCGCGACGGCACCGGAGGAGCCGCCCGATCCGATCGGAGGCCGGCCGGATCCGCTGATGGCCGGCCTGATGCTGCCCAGCGCGGGTGTGCGGGGCCTGCCCGACGACAAGGCGGCCCGGCTCGACATGGCCGACGTGGCCGGCCAGTACGAGGCCCGGCGGGCACTGGAGATCGCCGCCGCCGGAGGACACCACCTCTACCTGAAGGGTCCGCCGGGCGCGGGCAAGACGATGCTGGCGGAGCGGCTGCCCGCGCTGCTCCCACCGCTGACCCAGAAGGAGGCGCTGGAGGTCACCGCCGTCCACTCGGTGGCAGGGCTGCTCCCCGTCGGGCGTCCGCTGATCGACACCGCGCCCTACTGCGCCCCGCACCACTCCACGACGATGCCGGCCATCGTCGGCGGCGGCAGCGGGCTGCCGAGACCGGGGGCGGTCTCGCTCGCCCACCGGGGCGTGCTCTTCCTGGACGAGGCGCCGGAGTTCCCGGTCCGGGTGCTCGACGCGCTGCGCCAGCCACTGGAGGCGGGCGAGGTGGTGATCGCCCGCTCGGCCGGTTCGCTGCGGCTCCCGGCCCGCTTCCTGCTCTGCCTGGCGGCCAACCCCTGCCCCTGCGGCCGGTACTCGCGGCGGGGCGAGGGCTGCGAGTGCACGCCGGCCATGGTCAGCCGCTACCAGGGGCGGCTCTCCGGGCCCCTGTTGGACCGGGTCGACCTCCAGGTCCAGGTCGCCCCGGTGACGAGGGTCGAGCTCATGGAGCGGGACACCTCGGCGGAGACCACCGAGACCGTCGCGGCCCGGGTCCTGGCCGCACGGGAGCGGGCGGCGGCCCGGCTGGCGAACACCCCGTGGCGGACCAACGCGGAGGTCCCGGGCCACGAGCTGCGCACCCGCTGGCGGCTCGGAGCCGGCGCGCTCAACGATGCCGCGCGCCAGTTGGAGCGGGGGCTGCTCACTGCCCGGGGCCTGGACCGGGTGCTCCGGGTCGCCTGGACGGTCGCCGACCTCGCCGGACGGGACCGGCCGGACCAGCGGGACGTGCGCACCGCCCTGGTCCTGCGCACCGGGGTGGAGAACGGACTGCCGCTGACCGAGCGGGTCTTCGGCCGGCTCGGCGGCATCCCGGCGCAACGCGCCAGCCCGGACGGAGGCCGGCCCGGCAAGGCCGGGGCGCCCGAGGAAGGTCCGCAGAACCAGGAGGGTGAGGCATGAACCAGTTGTTGGGGCAAGCGCGAATTCCCGGCATGGACGGGGACGGGCCCGGCACCGCGACCACCGCGACCACCGCAAGGACCGCGGGGAACGAACCCGAACGCCTTGCCAGAGTGCTGCTCGGCCGGCTCAGCGAACCGGGGGACGCGGTGGTCGGCCGGTGGCTCGGCCAGCTCCCCGCCGTCGACGTGGTGAAGGCGATCCGGGCGGGGACGGTGCCCGACCACCCCGGACTGGACGCCACCCGACTGGCCGGGTACCAGGCGCGGCTCCCGGGGCTGCACCCGGAGATGGACCTGAAACGGGTAAGGGACGTCGGTGGGCGGTTCATCATTCCGGGGGATACGGAGTGGCCCAGCCAGCTCGACGACCTGGGCGACGGACGTCCGATCGGGCTCTGGGTGACGGGTACCGGCTCGTTGCGGCTGCTCGCACTCCGCTCGGTCGCGATGGTGGGCTCACGCGCCTGCACGGCCTACGGCGCCCACGTCGCGGGGGAGTTGGCGGCCCAACTGGCCGAGCGCGGCTGGGTGGTGGTCTCCGGAGCCGCCTACGGGATCGACGCGGCCGCGCACCGCGGGGCCCTCGCGGTCGGCGGGGCGACCGCCGCCGTGCTGGCCTGCGGCGTCGACGTGGCCTACCCCAAGGGCAACGCAGAACTGATCCGGCGGATCGGCGCCCAGGGGCTGCTGGTCAGCGAACTCCCGCCCGGGGAGCACCCGAACCGTTTCCGCTTCGTCCTGCGCAACCGGGTCATCGCGGCGCTCACCCGGGGCACGGTGGTGGTCGAGGCGGCGGTGCGCAGCGGCGCCCTGTGCACGGCCAGGCGGGCGAGGGACCTCAACCGCCACACCATGGGCGTGGCGGGCCCGGTGACCTCGGAGCTCTCCGCCGGGGTGCACGCCCTGATCCGCAGCGGCGGAGCCACCCTGGTCACCGACGCGGGGGAGATCGCCGAGCTGATCGGGTCGATCGGGGACGACCTGGCTCCGCAGCGCAGCGGCCCGGTGCTCCCGCGCGACCTGCTGGAGCCGCCGGTGGCCCGGGTGCTGGAGGCCGTACCGGCGACGGCGGAGGGCGCACCGGTGGAACGACTGGCCCGGCAGTCCGGCCTCCCCCCGGACGAAGTCCTGCAACGGCTCTACGAGTTGGCCTCGCTCGGTTACGTGGAGCGACACGGCGCGCACTGGCGCGTGGTGCGCAGGAGGTGAGCGCCGGAAGCTGGAACACGTTCGCGTCGAGGGAACGCCCGTCGGAGCCGCCCGGCTGACCTGCCGATCCGGTTCTGCTGTTCGTCGCCCGGATCCGGTGTGCGAGCGCCACCGGATCGGGGGACGACCGAGCGGCGGTAGCGCTTCGCAGTGAGTCGGTCACGCTACGCTCCACATGCCTTCCCTATCAGCACATGACTCGGCAGAACGGCTCAGACCAACGCATGCCCACACACATTCCCGGACACAGAGTGACCGGTGGTGCTCGGTCCTCGGGAGGGCCGCGGACCGAGCGGCGCCCCGCGCCAGACTTCCCGTCCAAGTCGGCGGGGACGATGGGAGGCCTGTCACGCCAGGGCGGCCGGCCGACGGTGGTGCCCCAACCCGCGGATGCGGCCCGGGGTGCCGAGCCCGTCCGGGGCGCGGACGCGGCCGACCCCGCCGGCGCGCCCCCCGGCGCGGTCGCGGCCGACGCGCCCCCGCTGCCCGGCGATGCGCCGACCCGGGGCACCACCTCCCCGACGTTCGCCTCGCCGGTGTCCCCGCTCCGTCGGGAGAGGGCGGCGGCGGACGGTGACCGGGGACAGGACGCTCGGGAGGCCGCGGCCCAGGGGCGCACCGCGCTCGAAGAGCTCTGGCGCTCCTACAAGGAGACCGGGGACCAGCGGCTGAGGGAGCAGCTGATCCTCCACTACTCACCGCTCGTCAAGTACGTGGCGGGGCGGGTCGGCGTCGGCCTGCCCTCCAACGTCGAGCAGGCGGACTTCGTCTCCTCGGGCGTCTTCGGGCTGATCGACGCGATCGAGAAGTTCGACATCGACCGCGCCATCAAGTTCGAGACCTACGCGATCAGCCGCATCCGCGGCGCGATCATCGACGAGCTGCGCGCCCTGGACTGGATCCCGCGCTCGGTGCGGCAGAAGGCGAAGGCGGTCGAGCGGACGTACGCGACGCTGGAGGCCCGGCTGCGCCGGACGCCGCACGAACCCGAGGTCGCCGCCGAGATGGGCATCGCGATCGAGGACCTGCACGCCATCTTCAGCCAGCTGTCGCTCGCCAACGTGGTGGCGCTGGACGAGCTGCTCCACCCGGTGGGGGAGGGCGGTGACCGGCTGAGCCTGATGGACACCCTGGAGGACCACGGTGCGGACAACCCGGTCGAGGTCGCCGAGGACCGCGAGCTGCGCAGGCTGCTGGCTCAGGCGGTCAACACCCTCCCAGAGCGGGAGAAGACGGTGGTGACGCTCTACTACTACGAGGGCCTCACCCTCGCCGAGATCGGGCAGGTGCTGGGGGTGACGGAGAGTCGGGTGAGCCAGATCCACACCAAGTCCGTCCTCCAGCTGCGCGCCAAAATGTCGGACATCCGATAGGGCGTCGGTAGCCGGAGCCGGAGCCGGAGCCGGAGCCGGAGCCGGGGATCGGGAGCCGGGCATCGACCGCAGGGATGCCAGCGGAGGGGTGTCGGCGGAGGGGTGCCGACCCAGGGGTGCGGACAGCCGGGCATCGGAAGGCGTCGCGGGCCCCGCGCCTCCTTTCGACGCGCGGCGCCGTACCGGCCGGAGATATGGCTCCGTACAGTGGGAGCGTGCCGAAGATCCGAGCGGCCACGGTGGCCGAGCATCGCCAGCTCCAGCGGGCAGCCCTCCTCGATGCTGCCCGCATCCTGCTCACCGAAGGTGGCATGGATGCCCTGACCTTCCCCGCGCTCGCGGCGCGCACCGGGCTGGCGCGCTCCTCGGTCTACGAGTACTTCCGCTCCCGCGCCGCCGTGGTCGAGGCGCTCTGCGAGGTGGACCTCCCGCTCTGGGCGGCCGAGATCGAGGCCGGGATGGAGAGCTGCGACACCGCCGTGGAGCGGATCGAGGCCTATGTCCGGGGCCAACTGGCGCTGGCCGCCGACCCGCGGCACCGCGCGGTGGTGGCGATCTCCGCGCTGGAGCTCGACGAGGCCGCGCGCGAGCGGATCAGGGCGGCGCACGGCAGGCTGGCCGGTCTGGTCGGACGGACGCTGGAGGAGCTCGGTCACGAGCAGCCCCGGCTCGCCGCGGCCTTGGTCCAGGGTGTGGTGGAAGCGGCGACCCGTCGGGCGGAGCGGGCGGTAGCCGGAGTCCGGGCGGGTTGTGCGACGGAGAGCCCCGAGGAGATCGCCGAGGCCGCCGTCGCGATGGTGCTGCACGGACTCGTCCGCGCCTGAGCCACCCCGGGGCCCAGCCCCCGAGCCGGCACCCGAGTCCGAACCCGGCCCTCTGGCCTGCCCCGGTTCCCGCCCCAGCGCCCCGACCTACCCAGCGCCCCGACCTACCCGGCGCCGCCGTTCAGCGGCAGCAGTCGCGCCGCGCCCGCGCCGAACAGGGCCAGCGGGTCGAGGTAGCGGTTGCCGCGCAGCAGCCCCCAGTGCAGGCAGTCGCGCCCGGGACAGTGCCGTCCGCCCGGGGCGAGCAGCCCGATCGTCCGTCCGGCGGCCACCGGGGTGCCGACCGGGAGGGTGCCGGTGACGGGCAGGTAGGTGGTCCGGAGCGGGGGTGTGCCCGAGCCCGGGTGGGAGACGGTCACCACCGGTCGCCCCGCCACCAGCCCGGAGAACGCGATGACCCCGGGAGCCGCCGCCCGGATCTCCGCCCCGGGCGCGGCGGCGAGGTCCACCCCTCGGTGTCCGGCGGTCCAGGCCTTCGCCGGCGGCTCGAACCGGCCCAGCAGGCCGCCGGGCCCGCCCACCGGCCAGGCCCGTGCACCGCTCGGCCCGGCCTCGCCGTCCGGCTCCGGAGCGCCCAGGAGGTCGGCACCTCCCGAAGCATCGGGACTCCGTGGACCTCCGACCGTCCCCGGCGCCGGCCCGCCAGGGGCCACCCCCGAAGTGCCCGAAGCCACCGAAACCCCTGAAGCCCCTGAAGCCCCCACCAGCGCGAGCGCGAGCGCGATCGCCACCACTCCGATCGCCCCGCCGGGCCAGGACCACGGCGGCGACCAGGACCACGCCCGCGACCAGGACCACGCCCACGACCACCTGAGACCAGTCATGCCGGCAGGCTCCCCGTCGAGCCGCTCCCGCACCACCCACATCCGGATTCCTGTGGACAAATCGCCCCCTCTCCCGGTCGCCATCCCCCGGCCGGGTGTACGGATGCCGCCATCCGGTGTACAAACGGCATAGCGGCGACAGTTCCGGCGCAGGTAGTGACCGACCCGCGTCCGCCCTTCCCGAGCCCGCCTCCCCGCGCCTCCCGCGCCCGCTGCCGAGCCCGTCCCCGGCCGTTCTCCGGGGCTTCTCCCAGGCCCTCTGCGGGCCCCCGGCCACGCGTGGAGTCGCTCGCCCCTCGGCGCTTCCCGTACACTTCACACGCGACCCGGTCCGCCGGGTCGACTTCGCACGCCCCGCCACCGGCGGTCGGACGCGGTTCGTCCGCAGCCCCGCCAGGTGCGAGTGCCGCTCGGTCCGCCGAGCCCGACCGGTCCCCGGACCGAGCGGGCTGAAGCGGCTCGGCACGTTCGGGGCGTCAGGCGTGGCTGTCACCTGGCCGCCACGGACAAACCGAGCCTGACCCGGCAGGAAGCGCCGCAACGCGCCGCCGCCGGGCCGCAACACCAAGGAGTACGGCAATGGCCGTCGTCACGATGCGGGAGCTGCTGGAGAGCGGCGTCCACTTCGGTCACCAGACCCGCCGCTGGAACCCGAAGATGAAGCGCTTCATCATCACCGAGCGCAACGGCATCTACATCATCGACCTCCTGCAGTCGCTGAACTACATCGACCGCGCCTTCGAGTTCATCAAGGAGACCGTTGCCCACGGCGGCAGCGTCCTCTTCGTCGGCACGAAGAAGCAGGCCCAGGAGGCCATCGCCGAGCAGGCCACCCGCGTGGGCATGCCCTACGTGAACCAGCGCTGGCTCGGCGGCATGCTGACCAACTTCTCGACCGTCTACAAGCGCCTCCAGCGCCTGAAGGAGCTCGGCGAGCTGGACTTCTCGGACGTGGCCGGCTCCGGTCTCACCAAGAAGGAGCTCCTGGTCCTCCAGCGCGAGCACGACAAGCTGGAGAAGACCCTCGGCGGTATCCGCGACATGCAGCGCGTTCCCAGCGCCGTCTGGATCGTGGACACCAAGAAGGAGCACATCGCGGTCGGCGAGGCCCGGAAGCTCAACATCCCGGTCGTCGCCATCCTCGACACCAACTGTGACCCGGACGAGGTCGACTACAAGATCCCGGGCAACGACGACGCGATCCGCTCCGTCACCCTGCTGACCCGCGTGATCGCCGACGCCGTGGCCGAGGGCCTGAAGTCCCGCGCCGGTGTCGCCAAGGGCGACGCCAAGGCCGAGCCGGGTGCCGACCAGCCGCTGGCCGCCTGGGAGAAGGACCTCCTCGAGGGCGAGAAGAAGGCCGAGGAGGCCCCCGCCGCCGCCGAGGCCCCCGCCGCCGAGGCTCCCGCCGAGGCCCCGGCCGCCGACGCGCCGGCCGAGCAGGCCTGACGTACCAAGGGTGAGGGGCACCCGCCGGTACGACGCCGGCAGGTGCCCCTCTCTCCCGCGCCGGGACCGAACCACCGGTCCCGGCGCCACTCCACGCAGACACGCGAGACGCGAGAAGAGATTCACACCATGGCGAACTTCACCGCCGCGGACGTCAAGAAGCTCCGTGAGCTCACCGGCGCCGGCATGATGGACTGCAAGAAGGCCCTGGACGAGGCCGAGGGCAACGTCGAGAAGGCCGTCGAGCTCCTGCGCATCAAGGGCCAGAAGGGCGTTGCCAAGCGCGAGGGCCGTGACGCCTCCAACGGCGCCGTCTCCGCCGTGATCGCCGAGGACAAGAAGTCCGGCGTCCTGGTCGAGCTGAACTGCGAGACCGACTTCGTCGCCAAGGGCGAGAAGTTCGTCGAGGTCGTCGACGCCCTCGCCGCCCACGTCGCCAAGGCCCCCCTGGCCGACCTGGACGCCGCCCTGGCGTCCGAGATCGAGCCCGGCAAGACCGTCCAGCAGTTCGTGGACGAGGCCAACGCGACCCTGGGCGAGAAGATCGTCTTCCGTCGCTTCGCCCAGTTCGAGGGTGACGGCTTCGTCGCGGTCTACCTGCACAAGACCAGCCCCGACCTGCCGCCGGCCGTCGGCGTCCTGGTCGAGCTGGACAAGGAGAACGCCGAGGTCGCCAAGGACGTCGCGCAGCACATCGCCGCCTTCGCTCCGAAGTACCTGTCCCGCGAGGAGATCCCGGCCGAGGCGCTCGAGAACGAGCGTCGCGTCGCCGAGGCCACCGCTCGCGAGGAGGGCAAGCCGGAGGCCGCCCTGCCGAAGATCGTCGAGGGTCGCGTCACCGGCTTCGTGAAGGAGAACTCCGTCCTGGAGCAGGCCTTCGCGAAGGACAACAAGAAGACCGTCGCCAAGGTCCTCGAGGAGAACGGCGTCGCCCTCAAGCGCTTCGCCCGCTTCCGCGTCGGCGCCTGAGCCACGTTCCACCTGGTCCCCGGCCCCTCTAGGCTGGGAACCGCCCCCGCCCGCTGACCAGGGTGGGAGGAACGCCGAACGGGCTCACCCCGCGCCTACCGCCAACGGGCGGGCTCGCGTCGGCACCATGAACGACGAGGAGGCCATTGCCGTGCAGGACACCGAACCGGTTCCCGCGGCAGTGGCCTCCTCTCGCGTACACGCAGGCGGGGCATCCGCACACCCGCGCCTGTGACCAGTAGGTGCAAAAAGGAGAAGTCCATGCAGGAGACGCAGGAGACCGCGCAGGACCCCAAGGCCGGCTCGCGCCGCCGGGTGCTGCTCAAGCTGTCCGGTGAAGCCTTCGCCGGTGGTGGCGGACTCGGCGTCGACCCGGACGTCGTGCACGCGATCGCCCGGGAGATCGCCACCGTCGTCCGTGCCGGTACCGAGGTCGCGGTGGTCATCGGCGGCGGCAACTTCTTCCGGGGCGCCGAGCTCCAGGTCCGCGGCATGGACCGGGCCCGCTCCGACTACATGGGCATGCTCGGCACCGTCATGAACTGCCTGGCGCTGCAGGACTTCCTGGTCAAGGAGGGCATCGAGACCCGGGTCCAGACCGCCATCACCATGGGCCAGGTCGCCGAGCCGTACCTGCCGCTGCGGGCCGTCCGGCACCTGGAGAAGGGCCGTGTGGTGATCTTCGGCGCCGGTATGGGCATGCCGTACTTCTCCACCGACACCACGGCCGTCCAGCGCGCCCTGGAGATCCACGCCGACGTCCTGCTGATGGGCAAGAACGGTGTGGACGGCGTCTACGACTCCGACCCGCGGACCAACCCGGACGCGGTCAAGTTCGACGCGCTGGAGTACTCCGAGGTCATCGCGCGCGACCTCAAGGTCGCCGACCTCACCGCGATCACGCTGTGCAAGGACAACAACCTTCCGATGCTGGTCTTCGAACTGCTGGCGGAGGGCAATATCGCGCGCGCGGTGAAGAGTGAGAAGATCGGCACACTCATCAGCCAGGATTCTGTCCGGGCCTGAGCAGCAATCAGCCGCACCGGACGGCGCCGGCGCCGCGACCGGCCGCCGCGCCGACACCGGTCGGGACAACAGCAGATGAACCGGACAGGGAGACCACAGTGATCGAAGAGACCCTCCTCGAGGCCGAGGAGAAGATGGAGAAGGCCGTCCTCCACGCCAAGGACGACTTCGCGGCCATCCGCACCGGCCGTGCGCACCCGGCGATGTTCGCCAAGATCGTCGCCGAGTACTACGGCGCCAAGACCCCGATCAACCAGCTGGCCTCGTTCTCGGTGCCGGAGCCGCGGATGGCGGTCGTCTCGCCGTTCGACAAGACCGCGCTGAAGGCCATCGAGCAGGCGATCCGCGACTCGGACCTGGGCGTCAACCCCTCCAACGACGGCTCGATCATCCGCGTGGTGCTGCCCGAGCTGACCGAGGAGCGTCGCCGGGAGTTCATCAAGATCGCCCGCACCAAGGGCGAGGACGCCAAGGTCTCGATCCGCGCCGTGCGCCGCAAGGCCAAGGACGCCATCGACAAGCTGGTGAAGGACGGCGAGGTCGGCGAGGACGACGGCCGCCGTTCCGAGAAGGAGCTCGACGACACCACGGCCAAGTACGTGGCCCAGATCGACGAGCTGTTGAAGCACAAGGAAGCCGAGCTGCTCGAGGTCTGATGAACGACGCCCCTGACGCCCCCGGCTACTGGGGCCCGTCCGACCAGCAGTTCCAGCCCTACCGCCCGGCGCCTCACCCGCAGGCGGCCCGTACCCCGGCCCATCCGGCGCCGGGGTACGGCGCGCGTCCGGCGCCGGTCCGGGGGTACCCCGGCCACCCGGGCGGCCAGGCCGTGCCCCCGGGCACGCCGGGCGTCGCCCAGGGAGCGCCGGGCCTCCGTTCGGATCAGTCGCAGCAGCCTCCGGTGTACTGGGGCGGCGACGCGGAGGAGACTCAGGTCATGCCTCCCGTCCCGGCCGAGCCCGGCCCGCCGCCCGGCACGCCCGACCACGGCCGGCCCGCCGCCGGCGGACCGGCCGACCCCGCCGAGGGGCCGTCCCGGGAGTCCGGCCGGCTGAGCGGCCCGTTGTTCCGGGACGAGCAGTCCGAGCCGGCCGCGCCGGGCGTGACCGAGACGGTCGTGCTGCGCGCGATATCCGGCGACGCGCCCCCCGCCCCCGGCCACGGCCTCCCGCCGCACCCGGGGGCACCGGTGCCTCCCGCGCCGCCGGCGAACCACCTGGCGGCCGGGCAGCCCCACTTCGTGCCGTCGTCCCACCCAGGGCAGGAGACACCCGTGGCCGCCCAGCCCGCTCCGCAGCCGCAGCCGCGCAAGCAGCGCGGTGGCCGTAACCTCCAGGCCGCCATAGGCGTGGGCGTCGGCCTCGGTGCGGTGATCGTCGCCTCGCTGTTCGTGGTGAAGGCGCTGTTCCTGGTCGTCGTGATGGCTGCGGTCGCGGTCGGCGTCTGGGAGCTGACCAGCCGGCTCGCCGAGCGCAAGCAGATCAAGGCGCCGCTGGTCCCGCTGGTCGTCGGCGGCGTCGCCATGGTCGCCACCGGCTACTGGGCGGGCATCCAGTGGGCCGCCGCCTCGCTCGCGCTGACCGGGCTGGCGGTGATGGTCTGGCGGATGGCCGAGCCGCCGGAGGACTACCTGCGGGACATAACGGCAGGCGTGTTCACGGCCTTCTACGTGCCGTTCCTGGCCACCTTCGTGGCGATGATGCTGGCGGCCGACGACGGCCCCCAGCGGATCGTGCTCTTCCTGATCGTGACGATCTGCAGCGACACCGGCGCCTACGCGGTGGGCTACAAGTTCGGGAAGACCAAGCTGGCCCCGACGATCAGCCCGGGCAAGACCCGCGAGGGCCTGGCCGGCGGCATCGCCCTGTCGATGCTGGCGGGCGCGCTGCTGATGCAGCTGATCATCGACGGCGGCAGCTGGTGGCAGGGCCTGATCCTGGGCGGCTGCGCGGCGGTCACGGCGACCCTGGGCGACCTGGGCGAGTCGATGATCAAGCGCGACCTCGGGATCAAGGACATGGGCACCCTGTTGCCCGGCCACGGCGGCATCATGGACCGGCTGGACTCGCTGCTGCCGACCGCCCCGGTGGTCTGGCTGCTGCTGGCGGCCTTCGTCGGTAGCTGACCTGCGACGAGACGTGAGAAGGAGGGCCCCGGACGCCTGGCGTCCGGGGCCCTCGCGCGTCTGCGACACTGGAACAACCATGCCTAAGCCCGGAGAACTCACCTTTGTCGCGCCGCGCGGCGCCAAGCCCCCGCGACACCTCGCCGACCTGAGCCCCGCCGAGCGCAAGGAGGCCGTCGCCGAGCTGGGCGAGCAGCCGTTCCGCGCCAAGCAGCTCTCCAACCACTACTTCGGCCGGATGTCGAACGACCCGGCGAGCTGGACGGACATTCCCGCCGCCAGCCGGGAGAAGCTCACGGAGAGCCTGCTGCCCGAGCTGATGTCGGTGGTCCGGCACGTCTCCTGCGACGACGACGCCACCCGCAAGACGCTCTGGAGGCTCTTCGACGGCACGCTCGTGGAGTCCGTGCTGATGCGCTACCCGGACCGGGTCACCATGTGCATCAGCTCCCAGGCCGGCTGCGGCATGAACTGCCCGTTCTGCGCGACCGGCCAGGCGGGGCTGACCCGAAACCTCTCCACCGCCGAGATCGTCGAGCAGATCGCCGCCGGGATGCGCGCGCTCAGGACCGGGGAGATCCCCGGCGGCGAGGCGCGGCTGTCCAACGTGGTCTTCATGGGCATGGGCGAGCCGCTGGCCAACTACAACCGGGTGCTCGCTTCGATCCGCCGGCTGACCGACCCGGCGCCGGACGGCTTCGGCCTGTCCCAGCGCGGCATCACCGTCTCCACCGTCGGTCTCGTCCCGGCGATGCACCGGTTCGCCGACGAGGGCCTCAGCTGCCGCCTGGCGCTGTCGCTGCACGCCCCGGACGACGAGCTGCGCGACGAGCTGGTGCCGGTGAACACCCGGTGGAAGGTCGCCGAGGTGCTGGACGCGGCCTGGAACTACGCGGAGAAGTCCGGCCGCCGGATCTCCATCGAGTACGCGCTGATCAAGGACATCAACGACCAGGCCTGGCGGGCCGACCTGCTCGGCCGGCTGATCAAGAACCGCCGGGTGCACGTCAACCTGATCCCGCTGAACCCGACCCCCGGGTCCAAGTGGACGGCCTCCCGGCCCGAGGACGAGCGCGAGTTCGTCCGCCGTCTCCAGTCGCACGGCGTGCCGACGACCGTCCGCGACACCCGCGGCCAGGAGATCGACGGCGCCTGCGGCCAGCTCGCCGCGGCGGGCTGAGCCCCACCCCGCGGGGACGACCCGCGGGGAACCCGCTACCGGAGTCCGGCGGCCGCCAGCGCGGCGGTCGCCCCGCCGGTCAGCAGCAGCGTGCTGCCCACCGCGAGGGTGCGCAGCGCGACCGCGCCGAACAGCAGCCGGGGCGAGGTGCCGAGGCGCAGCAGCGCGTCGGTGACCTCCCGGCGGTCGCTGCGGACCTCGGCGAGCCGGGTGGCCACCGCCGCGGCCGCGCAGCCGAGCACCAGGCAGGCCTCGACCGCGGGCAGCGCGTCGGCGCTGTCGGGCGTGCCGATCCAGTAGCGGACGGTGGTGAGCACCAGCGCGACGGCGAGGGTGAGCACGGCGAGCGGCGCGCCGAGCCGGCGGGCCTGGGCGGTGAGTCCGCGCCCGGCCAGCAGCCGCAGCGGGGTGGGCCGCCCGATGGCGAGCAACCGTCCGGCCCAGGCCAGCAGCGGGCCGGTGAGCAGGGCGAGGCCGAGCGCGCCGGCGGCCCAGCCGCCGAGGGCGGC
>NZ_JBEZUT010000068.1:0-30452 GCF_040636595.1 Kitasatospora sp. NPDC036755 | reverse complement strand
AAGCTAAGCCTTACAGCGCCGATGGTACTGCAGGGGGGACCCTGTGGGAGAGTAGGACGCCGCCGAACAATTCTTCTGAAGAACCCCCATCCGGGTCCCGGATGGGGGTTCTTCGCATTTCCGGATCATCTCACCTGCTGGTGAGCGGAACGACACCAGCAGGTGGTCCTAGGTCCACCCCGGAATTGGGGTGCCATGGCCAGTGTGGGTGGTGGACGGTTCGTGAAGACTGATGGAGGACGATCGGTACCGGCATCAGGAGCTTCCCGTGACAACAGCGAGTCGTACGAGCGGCGCCTCCGTACGCGCTCAGGCCCAGGCGGCCTTCGTCGCCGGCGGTGAGGGGCTGGCGCGGCTTGCCGTGGTGGTGCTGGCGGCGGTGCCCGGGGCGGCTCTGCCGGTGGGTGCCGCGGTCTTCTCGGGGGCGGTGACGGCCCGGGTCCTGGAGTCGTACGAACTCGGGCTCCTCCTCGCCCTTCTGGTGGCCGTGGCTGTCGGCGGAGCGGTGGCCGCCGCCAACATCCGGCGGACGGCGAACCGCACCCGCCGTCAGCTGGAGCGCTGGTTCGGCATACGGCTGCCGGCGGTCTACGAGCCCATGCCGGAGCTCGAGCAGGACGGCCGGGGGCACTGGTGGACGGGCTACACCTACCACCGGTCGCAGCTGGTGGCGAAGTACGCGCAGCTGGTCCACTGGGGTCTTCGGGACCGGACCACCCGCGCCGAGCTGGCCTGGCTGCTGGTGAACCCGTTCCTCGCGGTGGCTCTGGTCGGTCCGGTGCTCGTCCTGCTCGGGCTCGGTGCCGCCTACACCATGGCGGGGCCGGTGCCGGCCGACGGGTTCGGCCCGTTGAGCAGCAGGATGGTGTCCGTCGTGCTGAGCGCCGTGCTCGGGGTCGCCATGATCGCCGTCGGGATAGTCGTGGCACCGCTCGCGGTGCGCTGGTACGCGGAGGTGGCCCGCCGGGTGCTGGACCAGGACGGCCGGGCGACGAACGCCCAGCTGACCAGGCGGGTGGCCGAGCTGACGGAGACGCGGGCCGACGCGGCGGGCAGCCAGGCGGCGGAGCTGCGGAGGATCGAGCGGGACCTGCACGACGGTGCCCAGGCGCGGCTGGTCGCGATCGGGATGACGCTGGGCACCATCGAGCACCTGATGGACACCGACCAGGCGGCCGCGCGTGAGCTCCTCGCCGAGGCGCGGCAGTCCTCGGCCCGGGCCCTCCAGGAGCTGCGGGACCTGGTGCGCGGCATCCACCCGCCGGTGCTCGCCGAGCGCGGGCTGGGCGACGCCGTCCGGGCCCTGGCTTTGGACAGCGCGCTGCCGACCGAGGTGTGCGTGAGCCTGCCGGACCGTCCGGCGGCCCCGGTGGAGGCCGCCGTGTACTTCAGCGTCTGCGAGCTGCTGGCGAACGCGGCCAAGCACTCGGAGGCGGAGCAGGTGTGGGTGGACATCCTCCACCGGGCCGGCTTCCTGCGGGTCACGGTGACGGACGACGGAGTGGGGGTGGCGGATCCTTCGCGGGGGACGGGACTGCGCGGAATCGAGAAGCGATTGGGTACCTTCGACGGTGTCCTCTCCATCGACAGCACGTCGGGCGGACCCACCACCATCACCTTGGAGTTGCCGTGCGAGTTGTCCTCGCCGAGGACCTCTACCTCCTTCGCGAAGGCCTGATCCGGCTGCTGGAAGCGCATGGCTTCACCATCGCCGCGGCGGTGGAGACGGGGCCCGAACTGCTGGAGGCCCTGCTGACCCACCGGCCGGACGTCGCCGTGGTCGACGTCCGGCTGCCCCCGACGCTCACCGACGAGGGCCTGCAGGCCGCGCTCAAGGCGCGGCGGGAGATCAAGGGCCTGCCGGTGCTCGTGCTGTCCCAGCACGTCCAGCAGCTCTACGCGCGGGAGTTGCTGGCCGACGGCACCGGCGGGATCGGCTACCTGCTGAAGGACCGGGTGTTCAACGCCGGGCAGTTCATCGACGCGGTCCGCCGGGTGGCGGCGGGTGGTACGGCGATGGACCCGGACGTGATCGCCAAGCTGATGCAGACCACCTCGCGTCGGCCCGGTCCGCTGCTGGGGCTCTCCCCGCGCGAGCGCGAGGTGCTGGAGCTGATGGCCGAGGGCTGTTCCAACTCGGCGATCGCCGCTCGTCTCTCGGTGAGCGACGGCGCGGTGGCCAAGCACATCGCCAACATCTTCAGCAAGCTCGGACTCGCCCCCGACGAGGACGCCAACCGCCGGGTGATGGCCGTCCTGGCCTATCTCAACGGCACGGCGGAGCAGGCCCGCTGACGATCCGGCCGGTCCCCGTTCCGGCCCCGCGCGATGCCGGGCCGGGTCCCGCACCACCGCACGGTGACACCCCAGGCTGTGGAAACGCCTAAACACGTGTACGAGTAAACTCCGGTGGGCCGAGCCCGGAGGTTGCTTGCCCAGCCGTCCGGCGGCCCGACCAGCGGCACCCGGCAGCCGAGGCAGCGTACGGCAGCAGCCGACATCCAGGGGTTGATAGACGTAATGGCACGCCCAACGCTCACCAAGGCCCATCGGGGCCTGCTCGGCCTGGTCGCGGCCGGTGCCTTCATCATCTCGGGCATCGGCTTCGCGGGTTCGTACAACGCGGTGCGCGAGCTGGCCGTGGAGAAGGGCTTCGGAGCCTTCTCCTATGCCTTCCCGATCGGCGTGGACGCCGGCATCGTCGTGCTCCTCGCGCTCGACCTGGTGCTGACCTGGCTGCGAATACCCTTCCCGATGCTCCGGCAGACCGCCTGGGTGCTGACCGTCGCCACGATCGCCTTCAACGCGGCCGCCTCCTGGGGCGACCCGCTGGGCATGGGGATGCACGCCGTCATCCCGGTGCTCTTCGTCGTCGTGGTCGAGGCCTCGCGGCACGCGGTCGGCCGGATCGCGGCGATCACGGCGGACCGCCACATGGAGTCGGTCCGGGTGATGCGCTGGATCCTCTCCCCGGTCCCGACCTTCCGGCTCTGGCGGCGGATGAAGCTCTGGGAGCTCCGCTCCTACGACGAGGTCATCCGACTCGAACAGAACCGTCTGGTCTACCGGGCGCAGCTGCGCTTCCGGTACGGCCGTGGCTGGCGCCGCTCGGCACCGATCCAGGCGCTGCTGCCGCTCAAGCTCGCCAAGTTCGGCGTTCCGCTGGACCCAGCACTGCTCGACCGGCTGGACGACGAGGGCCGTGAGCGCGAGGCCAAGGAACTGTCGAAGGACCAGCAGGCGCAGGAGGCCGTCCCCCAGGAGGGCCGCGCCACCGCGGCCATCGCCCCGGCTGCCGGGGCCGGCGCCCCGCGGCAGGCCCCGCACCCGCAGCAGGCACCGCAGGCCGTCCAGCAGACGGCGCCGCCGCAGACGGTCCCGCAGCCTGCCCCGCAGGTGCAGCAGGACCAGCCCGAACAGCCCCAGCCCCAGCCGCAGGCGCCCGCTGCCGTCGCGCCGATGTCCGCGGAGGTCGCCGCACCGATGCTCGCGAAGCTGGCCGCCGTGCGGTTGCGGGCAGCCCAGGAGCCGGACGGGGTGGCCGACGCCGTCCCGCAGTCGCGCGGCGAGGAGCTGAACGTCTGGACCGAGCGCCCGGTCCGCACCACCGGTCACCCGGCGGACGCGGCCCCGGGCGGCCGGGTGCCCGGGCAGGCCTCGCCCTGGTTCAAGCCCCCGCGCCCGGTCGCCGGTGAGCCCGCCGCCGCTCCCGCCGCCGAGCCCGTGCCCGGTCCGCAGATCCAGGACCCGGCCGGCCCGCAGCAGCAGCCCGAGCAGTCCGTCGAGTTCGAGCAGCCGGTCCCGGCCGAGGAGCGTGCCCGCACCGAGCAGCCGACCCGCACCGAGCAGCCGGTCGGTGCCGAGGAGCGCGCGGTTCCCCCGGCTCCCGCGCGCCTCGACCCGGACCTCGCCTACGAGGCACTCGTCTCGTACATGGACAGCTACGGCCACCAGCCCGACCCCCAGCGCCTCGCCGACTGGCTGACCAGGGAGTTCGGCGTCACCGGCAAGGGCCCGGACGGTTCGGTCCACCCCAAGGAGGTCGCCGACCTGTACCCGGAGCTGAACGAGCGCTACGCCGCCGCCGGGAGGGATTGACCGCGGCCGCCACCGGCCCGGGCTCGTCCGGCCATTGACGCCCGATCCCGCCGGAGCTACCTTCGCCTCAACAAATTGTTGAAGCGCTGGTTCGGCATGGAGGAGTGCGGATGACACGGGTCGGGGTCGACGGGAACGGACCGACGGACGGGGCCTCCTTCTCCACCGCGGCCCGCGCCGCCGTCGAGGCACTGCTCGCCCCGGTCGACGCCGACCTGGCGCGCCGTTACCCGGGCGAGCCCGGGACCAGGCAGCCGGTGCACACCGTCTACGTCCCGGCCGACGCCTTCGGCGCCGACACCGTGCGGGAGTGGGGCCGCCGGGCCCTGGAGTCCTTCGACCGCCACGCCGTCACCCCCGCGCAGCTGGCCCGTGCCCTCGGCGTCGCGGACGACGAACTGCTCGCCGACGTCCACGCCCGCGTCCGCGCCAAGCTGGTGCGCGAGCCGGTCGAGGACCTGCGGATCGACTTCGAGGACGGCTACGGCCCCCGCCCCGACACCGAGGAGGACGCGGACGCCGTCCGCGCCGCCGGACTGGTCGCCGCGGCGGTGGCGGCCGGCGACGCCCCGCCGTACCTCGGCATCCGGATCAAGTGCATGGAGGCCGCCGTCCGGGCCCGCGGCATCCGCACCCTGGAACTGTTCCTGGCCACCCTGCTGGCCGGCGGCGGGCTGCCGGAGGGCCTGGTCCTGACCCTGCCCAAGGTGACCTATGCCGAGCAGGTCACCGCGCTGGTCCGGCTGCTGGAGGACTTCGAGGAGCGGGCCGGGCTGCCCGCCGGCCGGATCGGCTTCGAGATCCAGATCGAGACCACCCAGGCGATCCTCGGTCCGGACGGCCGGGCCACCGTGGCCCGGATGATCGAGGCCGCCGAGGGGCGCGCCACCGGCCTGCACTACGGGACCTTCGACTACAGCGCCGCCTGCGGGGTGAGCGCGGCCCACCAGAGCATGGACCACCCGGTCGCCGACCACGCCAAGGCGGTCATGCAGGTGGCGGCCGCGGGCACCGGGGTGCGGCTCTCCGACGGTTCGACCAACGTCGTCCCGACCGGGTCCACCGGGCAGGTGCACGCCGCCTGGAAGCTCCACCACGACCTGGTGCGCCGCTCGCTGGCCCGCGCCTACTACCAGGGCTGGGACATGCACCCGGCACACCTGCCCACCCGCTACGCGGCGGTCTACTCCTTCTACCGGGAGGGACTGACGGCGGCCGCCGCCCGGCTGGCCGCGTACGTCGCCGGGGCGGGCGGCGACGTGATGGACGAGCCGGCCACCGCCCGGGCGCTGAGCGGCCACCTGCTGCGCGGGCTGGACTGCGGTGCCCTCGACCTCGCCGAGGTCACCGCGCTGACCGGCCTGGACCGCGGGCGGCTGAACGCCCTGGCCGGGCGCTGACCCCGCCGTACCCGCTCGCCGCACCCGGTCCTCGTGCCCGGTCCTCGTGCCCGGCCGTCGTGCCCGGCCGTCGTGCCCGGCTCTCGCACCCGGTCGTCCGCGGCCGATGACGCCTCCCGTCGCACGGCAACTAGGCTGGCGGTGCCGTCCCGCTCTCCGGGACGTGCGCCGTCAGCCTTCACCGTCCTCGGGAGGACCCCCGCACCATGTCCGCCACGCCGGAGCCCACCGCCAGGCCGTACCTGACCATCCGGCGGGCCGGCAGCCACGAGACCGAGATCAAGAAGTCCCGGTTCATCTGCCACCTCGCCCGGGTCACGGACGAGGAGGAGGCCCAGGCCTTCATCGCCGGCATCCGCAAGCAGTACTGGGACGCCCGGCACAACTGCACCGCCTTCGTGGTCGGCGACGAACAGCGCCGCGAGCGCTCCAGCGACGACGGCGAACCCGGCGGCACGGCGGGGGTGCCGATGCTGGAGGTGCTGCGCCGGCGCGGGCTGACCGACACGGTCGCCGTGGTCACCCGGTACTTCGGCGGGATCAAGCTCGGTGCGGGCGGCCTGGTGCGGGCGTACGGGAACGCGGTGTCGGAGGCGGTGGACGGGATCGGCCTGCTGGAGCGCCGGCCGGTGGCGCTGCTCGCGGTGACGGTGGACCACGTCCGGGCCGGGCGGGTGGAGAACGACCTGCGGGCGGCCGGGTACGCGGTGAGCGACCTGGCCTACGAGGCGACCGGGGTGCGGATCGAGGTGGGCGTGCCGGAGCCGGACGTGGCGGACTTCCACACCTGGCTGGCCGAGGCGACCGGCGGCACCGCGGTGGCGGTCCCGGCCGGCCGCACCTACGTCGAGGTGCCGGTCTGACCACGGTGGCGGGTGCCGTCCGGTGAGGCCCGGGAGGCGGACGATCCGTCGGGCGGACCGCCCGTGACCGGCCGTTTCTCGTAGCCCAGGCTGCTCGCCACGCGGAAGACCGCTTGAGCAGATTCACCCGAACGTAGTGTCGTAGCCCGGAGTTGGAACTTCCGCTCCGGGCTGTGGCGTTTCCTGGGCAAGGATCCGGCAGAACCGGACGAAACCATCGATGGAGGACACAGGACCCCACCCCGCACCGCGGAGGTATGCGCATGGCCTCAGACCGTTCGACCTCGAATCCCCAGTCCGCGACGAACACGACGACCTCGAACCGCCCCACGAACCGTCCGACTTCGAACCACCCGATCGCGAACCACCCGACTTCGAACCACGCGGCCCCGAGCCGGCCCGCCCCGAACCGCGTCCGCTCGCACGCCGCCGCCGACCTGCCCGGCCCCCGCGGCCCCGCGACGCCCTACCGGATGACGGTCACCACGGCCCTGACCCACGCCGACGCCGTCGCCCTGGCCGACGAGCAACTGGCCTCCTGGCTGAAGCAGGAGGGCTTCGAGGAGCCCCCGCCGGTCCGGCCCGCCGCCACCGGGCAGGGCGCCGAGCCGGCTCCCGGCCCCGAGCGCCTCCGCCTGGGCGAGCGGGTCCTGCTCGACCGCGACCACGGTCCGCTGCGCGGCGACCCGAGCGCCGGCCGGTACGACCGCCGCCGTCTTCGCACCCCGGCCCCGCACGGCACCCAGCAGCTCACGCTCACCGTGGCCACCGGTTCCGAGGGCCCCACCTGGGTCCGCTTGGAGGCCGAGACCCACAGCACCGGCAGCGGAGTGCGCACCCCGTGCCGGGTGCCGGTGCCCGAGCTCGCCCGCACACTCCTCCCGCTGCTCGACGCCACCGACGGGCCGACCGTCGTCCGCTCCGCTCCCCGGGTGATCACGGCCGATGAGGTCGACGCCCTGATCGACGAGCTGTGCGACCCCGAACGCAGACTGCCCACCGTGGTGGCCAGCATCCCGGTGAACGAGCCGCTGGACGGCTGGGTCCAGGACGTGGTGGTCCCGCTCTGCCAGCAGCTGCCCGGCCTCGCCACCGCCTACGTGCTGGACCCCGGCGCCCGCACCGGGTTCAACGTCGCGCTGGAGTACCACACCGTGTACGGCGGGGCGGTGCGCACCTACCTGCCCGAGGTCGACCCGGCCTCCCGGCAGGACAGCACCCGACATCCGGTACTCGCCCGCAGCCGAATAGAAGAGGATCCGCGCCGCGCCGCCGGGCTGCTCGCCCGCGAGCCGCGCCGCCTGGCCGCGGAGCAGCCGCTGCCACCGCCGTTGGCGGCCGTCCCGGTGCTGCGCGTCCCGCCGCCGCAGCTCCGCCGCACCGCGGAGCAGGCCGCCGAGCAGGCCGTCGAGCGGACGTCCGAGCACCCCGTCGAGTGCGCCGCCGAGCAGACCGCGGAGCAGGCCGCCGACCTGGCCGGGGAACGGGCGGCCGGCCGTCCCGGCCCGTACCGGGGCGTCGAACTGGCCGCGCTCGCTCGCGAGGAGCAGCAGGACCGCGCCGAGCAGCAGGCCAGGGCCGACGAGCTGGAGCGGGTCCGGCACACCCTGCGCCTGGAGCGGCGGGACCACCGGGAACGGGGCCCGGGCCGGGAGGTCCGCGACGGCCGGGACATCCGGGAGGGCCGCCTCCGCTCCGGGGCCCGCGCCCTCACCGGCCGCCACTGCGTCGTCCCGGGCAGCGGCCCGGCCGCCGGGCCGCACTCCGCCGCCCAGCCCCCCGACCGCCGCGGCACGCCCGAGACCTTCACCGAACTCATGGCCAGACTGGGCGAGTTCCCACTGGTCACCTTCACCGGTGACCAGAAGGTCGCGCTCGCCCTGGACGAGCTGCAGTGCGCCGGTGCGGGCTGGGCCCGGCTCGCCTGGGACGGACTGACGGCCCTCCAGGAGTACGCCGAGGCGGCGGTGCGCGGTGCGGCCGGCGGGGACTTCAAGCAGTGGTGCGAGCGCACCCCCGAGGGCTGCCACCGCTTCCCGCCCCGCAAGGCGGTGCGCGGGGAGTCCCGGACGGTGTTCAGCCACACCAAGTGGAAGCGCGAGCGGATGCTGCCGGTGCCGGAATGCGTCGACTCCTCCCGGCGCGCGTTCATGGGTGCGCACCTGCGGATCGGCGGTGGTCGCACCGCGCCGCGGCTGCACTACCTGGACGACTGTTCCGGCAGCGGCCGGATCTACGTCGGGTACATCGGTCTGCACCTGACCAACACCCGGACCAACTGAGCGGCTTGGCTGACCGCCACGCCCGTTCGGGGGACAATGTCCGGCAGCGGCGGGTCCACAGGCCCGCCGATCGCCCCGGGCAGGCGCCGGACGAGCATGGGGGAACGACGACCGATGCAGCACTCAGCAGACGGCCGGTCCGACGGCACCGCCACCGTCCAGTTCCCCCGACCGGGCTTCCTCGCCTCGGTCTTCCGCGACCTCGGCACCGAGGAGGGCCGGGAACCGGGCGCCGCCGCCGGCCGTCCCGTCGAGAGCCCGTCCGGCGGGGGCCCGTCCGGAGAGAGCCCGTCCGGCGACGGGCCACCCGGTGACGGCCCGTCCGGTGCTGCCGCCACCGCTGACGGCACGGCCGGACCGGACCCCGTCGGCCCCGCTCCCGGCGGGGCCGACCCGGACGCGGCCGTGGCGGCGCACGCCCGGGCCGCCGCCCTGACCCACCACCGCACGCTCACCGTCCAGGCCGAGCACGACCGGCTGGCCGACCTGCTGCGGCGGGCCGCGCTGCCCGTCTCGGCCATGGACTTCGAGAGCCAGCTGCGCCACTACCAGCCCCGCCCCTACCCGGCCGACGGCCCCGGCGCCGACGCCGAGGAGCAGCCCGAACCCCGCTGGGAGGACTTCGCCCCCGCCGAGCCGCCCGCGGCCGACCCGCAGAGCGGCCCGTCCCGCCGGCTGCTCGACTCCGGCTACCAGCGCGAACTGGCCCAGGCACGGCTCACCCACCAGCGGGCCCTGCGGGAGTGGCGCACCCGTCGGGCCGAGGCCGGCAGCCCGGCCGCCGACGAGTCCCGGCGCGCCCACGAGGCGGCCGAGGAGGCCCGGGCCCGCGCCGTGCGCGAGTACAACGAGAGCCTGGAGGAATGCCGGAGGGCCTACCGGCTGGCCGAGCCGGCCGCCGTGGAGTCGCTGCTGGAGCGGGCCCTGGCCGCCGCGGAGACCGCCACCCAGGACCTGCCCGCCCCCTGCCGGGCGGTCTTCCGCCCGCTCACCCGCGCCGCCGTGCTGGACCTCGACCTGCCGCCGCTCGACCTGGTGCCCTCGCTCACCGGCTACCGGCTCGCACCGGACGGCGACGTCCTCCCGGTGCCGCGCCCGCCCGCGGACCGGGCCACCGACTACCTGCGGCTGGTCGCCCGGCTCGCCCTGCGCGCCCTCCAGGCGGCCGACGCCGTGGACACCGACGAGATACTCGCCGGTGTCGTCCTCAACGGCTGGCTGCGCGACCCCGCCTCGGCCGAGCCGCTCTGCCTGGTCAGCGTGGACGCCGACCGCGACGCACTGGCCCGCACCCGGCTGCTGCCGCCGGGCACCCCGTACGAGGAGCGCGACGACGAGGGCGTCTACGCCGACGCCGAGCAGGACGAGGCCCTGGTGCGGCTGCGCCGGCTCGGTGCGGCCGTCACTCCGGACCCGTACGACCGGGTGGGTGTCCAGCCGGCCGCCCGGGCCGGGGCCACCGTGCCGGCCGCCTCCGACCTGTCCGCCAACGAGTTCGCCCAGCTGGTGCGGGACCTGCTGACCCGCGGCGGGATCGCACAGTGGAGCGTGCGGCTGCGCGGCCCGGCCGGGCTGGTCGCCACCGGTGAGGGCGCGCCCGGCACCGCGCTGCCCGGCCGCTGGGTGGTGTGGGCCTCCCGGGACACCGCGCCGGTCGGCGTCGAGCAGATCGAGACCCTGGCCGAGGCGGTCGGGGAGGAGGCCGCCGAGCGCGGACTGCGGCTGACCACCGGCCGCTTCACCGAGGAGGTGCTGGACCTCACCGCGGAGGAGGGCCACCGGCACATCCATCTGATCGACGGCGCCGGCGTCCGCGAACTCGCCCACACCCACCTCGGCCTGCCGCTCGCCACGGGAGGCTGACCGGTCCCCGCCCGCGGCCCCCGTCGCCCGCTCCTGCCGACCGCCGCTCGCCCGCCCGGCCGGCCCGGTGGCGGCGTCACTCGGACGGCCCAGTCGACGGCCCGTCCGAGGGGCGGCCCGGGACACCCGGGCCGAGGCTGGGGGAACCGCACCCCGGCCCCGGCACCCCCGGGTGATCACGGCCGAACGGGCGTCCGGTACGGTCGGCGGTCGGCCCGGCCACGGGCGGATCCCAGGGGGAGAGGAATGGGCAGAGCGCTCGGCGGACCACTCGGCACAGGCCCCGGCGACGACCCGGCCGGACGACCCGCGGCGGAGCCGGCCCGATGACCGCGGTCCTGGTCGCCGCCGCGGCGTTCCTGATGACCCTGGTCGGCGGTTTCGTCGCCCAGCGCACCCGCGACCGCCGCCACCTGGTGCTCGGCTTCGCCGCCGGGCTGATGCTCGGCGTGGTCGCCTTCGACCTGCTGCCCGAGGCGCTCCACCAGGCCCCCGGCGAGGTGCACGGAGTGCCGCAGGCGCTGCTGATGTTCGCGGGCGGCTTCCTCACCATCCACGTGGTCGAGCGCGCGGTCGCCATCCACCGCGGCCACGAGGGCGAGTACGCCGCGCACTCGCACGGCCACCACGGCCACGCCCATTCCTCCGGGCGCCAGGGCATCGGGTTGACCGCCGCGCTGGCCCTGGTCGGGCACAGCGTGATGGACGGCTTCGCGATCGGCGCCGCCTTCCAGGCCGGCAGCACGGTCGGCACGGTGGTGGCCATCGCCGTGGTCGCGCACGACTTCGCCGACGGCTTCAACACGTACACGATCACCCGGTTGTACGGGAACAACCGGCGGCGGGCGCTGACCCTGCTCGCCGCGGACGCGCTGGCCCCGGTGTCCGGCGCGGCGATCACCCTGGCGTTCACCATCCCGGGGCACCTGCTCGGCCTCTACCTGGGCTTCTTCTCCGGATTCCTGCTCTACCTGGCGACCTCCGACATCCTCCCCGAGGCGCACAGCCCGCACCCCTCGCGCAGCACCCTGCTCTGCACCGTGGCCGGGGTCGGCTTCATGTGGCTGGTGATCGGCCTCGCCGGCTGAGGCTGTACGGCCCGGGCCGTACAGCTCCGGGCCGTACGGCTTCGGGTCGGACTCGGGCGGGACTCCCGCCTGCCAGGCCGCCCGTCGGTCCTCAGACCGTAAGCCGCCCCCAGCACTCCCGCATCGAGGCCAGCGCCTCGGTGATGGCCGGCCGCCGGGAGGCCTGGGAACGCCAGAGCGCGAACACCCGGCGGCTCGGCTCCGGAGTCACCCGGCGGGCCGCCACGCCGGGCGGCAGCGGGCCCCGTCCGAGCCTCGGCACCAGCCCCATCCCCAGACCGGCCGCGACCAGCGCGATCTGCGTCTCGAACTCCCCGACCTGGTAGCGCACGTCCGGTTCCTCGCCGGCCTCGCGCAGGGTGCGGACCAGCCAGTCGTGGCAGATGTTGCCCGGCGGCACGCTGATCCAGCGCTGCCCGCACAGCCGCTCCACCGGCACCGGGTCGAGTGCGGCCAGTCCGTCGTCGGCGGGCAGCAGCAGGTCCACCGGGTCCGTGCCGAGGTCCATCCGGGAGACCCCCTCCTGCACCGGCAGCGGCACGGTCGGCCAGTCCTGCACCAGCGCCAGGTCCACCTCGCCCCGGGCCACCAGCTCGGCCGCCGGGTACGGGTCGCGCTCCAGCAACCGGACGTCCAACTCCGGGCAGCGCCGTCGCAGATCGGCCAGCGCCCCGGGCATCAGCCCGCGGGCACCGGAGGGGAACGCGGCCACCAGCAGCCGCCCGACGGCCCGGCCGCGCTGCTCCTCCAGCCGCACCTCGGCCCGCTCCACCAGTCCCAGCACGGTCTGCGCGGTGGCGGCCAGCTCGCGTGCCGCGTCGGTCAGCACCACGCCCCGGCCCTGCCGCTCCAGCAGCACCGTCCGGGTCTCCCGCTCCAGCTTGGCGATCTGTTGCGAGACCGCCGAGGGCGTGAAGCCGAGCGCGGCCGCCGCCCCGCCGACCGAGCCGTGCACCGCCACCGCGTGCAGCGCCCGCAGGCGTCCCAGGTCCATCATGCAGCGATCCTAAAGTGTCCCCTTCAGTATTCATCGCTGGTGCTACACAGTCCGGCCCACCATGCTCGTCCCATGACCGCGACGACCACCGCCGCCCCGAGCGGCCCGCCCAGCACGGGCGGTACCGGCACCACGAGCAGCACCGGCACCACGAGCAGTCCCGGCGGCGCGGCCGGCCGGGGCGGCATGAGCCCGCGCCACATCGCGCTGGCCGTCCTGGTGGCCGCCGTCTGGGGCCTCAACTTCGTCCTGATCCACGTCGGCCTGGACAGCTTCCCGCCCCTGCTGTTCTGCGCCCTGCGGTTCGCCGTCGTCGCGGTGCCGGCGGTCTTCTTCGTCGGCCCGCCCAGGGTGGCCTGGCGCTGGGTGGTGGCGGTCGGTGTGGTCCTCGGAGTGGTCAAGTTCGGGCTGCTGTTCCTCGGCATGCACGCCGGGATGCCGGCCGGGCTCTCCTCCCTGGTGCTCCAGGGACAGGCCGGCTTCACCGCGCTGTTCGCCGCCGTACTGCTGCGCGAACGGCCCGGCGGGCAGCGACTGGCGGGTCTGGCGGTCGCCTTCGCCGGCATCGCGCTGAGCGCCTGGGACCAGGGCGCCGGCGGACCGCTCGGGGCCTTCGTCCTGGTCGTCCTGGCCGCCGTCGCCTGGGGCCTGGCCAACGTGCTGACCCGCAGGGCCGCCCCGCCGGACGCGCTGCGCTGGATGGTCTGGGTCAGCGCCGTCCCGCCGCTGCCGCTGCTGGGCCTGTCCCTGCTGGTCGAGGGCCCGGAGGCGGACCTCCGCGCCCTGCGCGACATCACCCCGGCCGGACTGGGGGCGATCGGCTTCGTCGGGCTGGTCTCCACCCTGTTCGGCTTCGTCGCCTGGAGCTTCCTGCTGCGCAGCTACGACGCCACCGCCGTCGCGCCCTACTCGCTGCTGGTGCCGGTGTTCGGGATGTCCTCGGCCTGGCTGCTGCTCGGCGAGCGGATCAGCCCGACGGCCGCCGCGGCCGCGCTGCTGGTGATCGCCGGGATCGGGATCACCGCCCTGCGCCCGGGCGCTCGGGCCCGTCTCGTCGGCCGCCGCGGACCCGGGAACGAGCGGCAGGGCGCGCCCCGGGACGCGCCCTAGCGTCGTGGCGGCCCGGCCGCGAGGAAGCGGGCCTCGGCGGAGCGCAGCACCCGCAGCAGCACTTCCTCGTCGGCGGGGCTGACCTCACCGAAGTACTCCTGGGCCACCTCGTCCCGGACCTGCCCGATCCGTTCCACCGCGGCCCGGCCGGCCTCGGTCAGCAGGACCCGTACCGCCCGCCGGTCGGCCGGGTCGGGGCTGCGTTCGACCAGGCCGGCCTCCTCCAGCGCGTCGACCACGGTGGTCGCCGAGCGCGGGGCGATGTGCAGCTTGTCGGCGAGGTCGCTCAGCCGCATCGCGTGGTCCGGGGTCTCGCAGCCGGGCACGTGGGCGAGGGTGCGCAGCGCCCGGGCCTGGCCGGGGGTGATGCCGTACGGCTCCAGCCGCCAACCGGTCTGACGGCGGATCCGCTTGATCGCCCTGGTCATCGCGTCGGCCAGTTCGGCGGCGGAGTCCGGGGTGCCGAGGCGGGGACCGGAGGAGGAGTCCGCCGGTTCGTCGGTCGGCGTGGTGGTCATCGGCGGTCTCCTCGGCTGGCGGTCGCCCCAGGGTAGCGGCCGGTCCCGGGCCCGCGGCCGACGGTGGAGGACGATCGCGGAAATATGTTGAGCCTAGCTCAGTAGTTGGGTTAGCGTTGCCTCAGTGAGGGGACCCTAACTTCCCCTCCCCGACTCTGGAGGGCCCATGCCCCGCTCCGAAGCCCGCGTCGCCACCGACCGGCCGGGCCGTTACGCCAAGCAGCTCACCGCCCACATGGGGCGCAAGATCGAGGCCGTCTACTCCGAAGAGGCCGGCCGCGGCACGATGGTCTTCGGCGCCGGCACCGCCACCCTCGAGGCACAGCCCGACGCGCTGCTGCTCACCGTCGAGGGCGAGCGCGAGAACCTGCCCGGCCTGGAGGACGTCGTCGGCCGCCACCTGGTCCGCTTCGGCGCCCGCGACGAACTCGTCATCGAATGGCACCGGGACAACGGCGAGCCCGGCCTGGTTCACCGCAACGAGGACCCCGAGGCCTGACGCCCCCCGACACCCGGCCGGGGCAGCCACCGGGCCGGCGCCCACAGCACCAGGACGGCCAGGCACCAGCTCGCCACCACGTCCAACAGCCAGTGGAAGTCGCTCCACACCAGCCCCGCACCCACCCCGAGCGACAGCAGCACCGCACCCGCCGCCAGGACCCGGGCCGCCCGCGGCCCCGCCACCCGGGCCAGCAGCAGCGCCGCCACCCCGTACGAGATCGTCGCGGTCGCGGTGTGCCCGGACGGGTACCAGCCCCACTGGCCCGCCGCCAGCGGCTCCCCGAGCGGCCCCGGCCGGGCGAAGGCCCACTTCGCCGGGACCACCAGCAGCGGAATCAGCGCCGCCGTCAGCGCCGCCACCGGAAGCGGCAGCCACCAGCGCCCCGACCCGGCCCGGCGCCCCCGCCAGGCGGCCGACGCGCCCGCCAGCAGCAGCACCGGAACCGCCGGGACACCGCCGCCCAGGTCCGCCAGCAGGTGCCCGAACCGGTCCAGCAGCGCGCTCGGGAAGTCCAGGTGAGCCGTACGGACGGCCCGGCGGACCCAACGGTCCACGCCGAGCAGCGGCCCCTCCGCCGCGACCTGCCAGGACACCACCACCAGCAGCACCGCCGCCACCATCGGCACGGCCACCGACCGCGCCGCCCGGCCCGGGACGGCGGACAGCCGCCCCGGAGCAGGGGGGAGAGCTCCGGGGCGGCCCTGATGATCGCCGGTCCGTGCGCCCCGGGGGGTGTGGGTCGGACGGTCGGCCGATCGGCCTTCGGTGTGCGCCGGCCCTCCCGGGCCGGCCTGGTCGCCCCCGCCCGGCACCCGCGGAACCGGCCCCGGACGGGGCCCCGCGGACGGCCGCGCCGAGGGCTCAGGCTCGCTGTCCATCTGCGATGACACTACGTCAACAGCCCTTCCGCACCGAGCGCCTCCAGCGATCCCGCACATCATCTTCACCCCGCGCCGGGCAGCCCCCGGCGACCCGTCGATCATGCCCCGGCCGCCCGGACGGCGCCCCCGGAAACCGAACGGCCCGTGCGGACCAGAGGTCCCCACGGGCCGTTCAGCGCTGTCCGGACAACCCTCCGGAAGGGGGTTTCACGACCTGACGGGCGACACCGCTCAGAGGGCGGCGAACGCACCCTCCAGGATGTCCAGGCCCTCGTTCAGCAGGTGCTCCGGCATGACCAGCGGCGGCAGGAAGCGCAGCACGTTGCCGTAGGTGCCGGCGGTCAGCACGACCAGGCCCTCGGCGTGGCAGGCCTTGGCGATGGCCGCGGTGGCCTCCGCGTTCGGCTCCTTGCCGCCCGGCTTCACCAGCTCGACGGCGATCATCGCGCCGCGGCCGCGGACCTCACCGATGATCTCGTGCTTCTCCTGCAGGGCCCGCAGACGGCCCAGCATGATCTCGCCGATCCGCTGCGCCTTGCCGTTGAGGTCCTGCTCCTTCATCGTCTCGATGGCGCCGAGCGCGGCGGCACACGCCACCGGGTTGCCGCCGTAGGTGCCGCCCAGACCACCGGTCTGCGCGGCGTCCATGATCTCGGCGCGGCCGGTCAGCGCGGACAGCGGCAGACCGCCGGCGATGCCCTTCGCGGTGGTGATCAGGTCCGGGACGATGCCCTCGTCCTCGCACGCGAACCACTGGCCGGTGCGGCAGAAACCGGTCTGGATCTCGTCCGCGACGAACACGATGCCGTTCGCCTTCGCGAACTCCACGATCGCCGGCAGGAAACCCTTCGCCGGCTCGATGAAGCCGCCCTCGCCCTGGATCGGCTCGATGATGATCGCGGCGACGTTCTCGGCGCCGATCTGCTTGTTGATGGTCTCGATCGCCTGCGCGGCGGCCTCGGTGGCGGCGTTCTCCGCACCGGTCAGCCAGCGGTACGGGTAGGCGACCGGAACCCGGTAGACCTCGGGAGCGAACGGACCGAAGCCCTGCTTGTACGGCATGTTCTTCGCCGTCAGCGCCAGGGTCAGGTTGGTGCGGCCGTGGTAACCGTGGTCGAACACCACGATGGCCTGGCGCTTGGTGTAGGCGCGGGCGATCTTCACCGCGTTCTCGACGGCCTCGGAGCCCGAGTTGAACAGCGCGGTGCGCTTCTCGTGGTCACCCGGGGTCAGCTCGTTCAGCTGCTCGGCGACGGCCACGTAACCCTCGTACGGGGTCACCATGAAACACGTGTGGGTGAAACTGGCCAGCTGCTCGGTCGTCCGGGCCACCACGGCCTCGGCGCTGTTGCCGACATTGGTCACGGCGATGCCGGAACCGAAGTCGATCAGCGAGTTGCCGTCCACGTCCTCCAGCACGCCGCCATTGGCACGGGACACGTACACCGGCAGGGTGGTGCCGACACCGGCCGCCACCGCACCCAGCTTGCGGGCGTGCAGCTCCTGCGACTTCGGACCGGGGATCGCGGTGACCAGGCGGCGCTCCTGCGGGAGCGGCGTTGCGGCGCTCATGGGGTTTCTCCAGACTTCTCGGCTCGGTGCTTCGCAGGCTACGGCCGCCCTCCCCACCCCGGCACGCGCCACTCGGTAGCAGTGAGCCGTCCGACTTGTCCGGCACGGCCAGCACGGGCGAGGCGACTACCCGAAGGCCACGCTCCACTACCCTGAGCGCGGGCGTGTCGCCGGTACGGCGGCATGGGTATGGCGGCACCGACGGCGGTCGGGCCGGGCGGGCGAGGGAGCGGGGCCGTACATGGCACAGGACGGGGCACACCACCACGGCGAGCGCACCACCACCAGACCCCCCGACCCCCTGCCCCACCAACGCCCCGGCGGGGGCGCCCCCTCCTTCGACCTCGCGGCCTGGGCCTGCGCCCCGCGCCCCGACGCCGACCCGGGCATCTACCGGCTCGGCTACCGCCGCATCGACCCGGAGCGGGCGGAGGTGGCCAAGGTCGCGACATGGCCGCTGCTGCTTCGGGCGGGGCTCAACGCGGTGGTGGGGTGGTTCGCCTTTGTCTACGGCACCCAGTTGGTGCTCCATCTGATCGTGAGGACCGTTTGGGTTGAACACCCCACCGCAACCCTGGTGACTGTCGTCGGGCTGTCGGTGAACGTGCTGGTCGCTGCGGCCGTCATCAAGATCTTCGGCCGCATGGGCCGCTGGCCCGAGGTGTGGCGCCGGTACGTCACGCCGCTGCTGTCGCGCACGGTGACGCGGGAGCAGCCCGGGGAGGAGGCCGCCCCGGGGGCGGTCGAGGCCGCGAGGGGGCGGGACCCGTGGGACGGGCTGCGGCAGGGCGGCGCGGTCGAGGCGGCCGCGCGGCTGGACGGCGAGGCCGTGGGGGACGTCGACTACGTGCGGATCCGGCGGGCCTGGGAGTCGGCCCAGGCGGACCCGGTGTTCGTCCCGGCCTTCACCGAGCAGGTGGCCGCCCGGGGTGCGGCGGCCTTCGCCCACCCGTCCGAGGCCCGCGAGTTGTCCGGTCGCGCGGAGTGCCACGATCTGCTGCTGGGTCAGGTCCGTCTCGGTACCGCGCAGGACGTCCCGAAGAATCCGCCGGGCCACCGGTCGGCCGGTTTCGCGCTGGGTCCGGAGCTGTTGGGGACCTCGTTGTTGGCGGTGGGCCCGGCCGGGACGGGGAAGACGGCGCGGCTGGCCCGTCCGGTGGCCGAGGCGTTGTGCCTGCAGGCGCTGTCCGGTACGGCCTGTGCGGTGGTGGTCGGGGCGGCGGATGTCGATCTCGGCCCGGATTCCTGGTACGACGTGGTGATCGCGCCCGGCGACCCGTCCTCGCTGTACGGGCTGGACCTCTACGGGGCCGCGCGGGACCCCGACGAGGCGGCCGCCCGGCTGGCCGAGGCGCTGCTGCCGGACGAGCTGACCGCCCGGGCGGAGCACGCCCGTACCGCGGTGCAGCAGGTGGTGGGTCCGTTCCACGCGGCGTACGGCCGCTTTCCGGGGGTACGGGAGCTGCGGGCGTTGTTGGCGGGTGAGCCGGATGTGCTCGCGGCCCTGGTGAAGGCGCTCGGCGTGGCCGGTCTGCTGGCCGTGCACGAGCGGGACCTGGAGTACCGGGAGCGGCAGCGCGACCGGGCGGACGATCCCGGGGCGCTGTTGGCGGACCGGCTGGCGCTGTTGGAGCGGCCCGCCTTCGAGGGTGCCTTCGCGACCGACGGCACCGGTCGGCCCCCGTTCGCGATGCGGGTGCTGGACCACCCGTTGCGGGTGCGGGTGAAGCTGCCCGAGCGGGGTCATCCGGAGGCGGCGCGGATGCTGTCCCGGCTGGTGGTGGGGCAGTTCGTGCAGGCGGCCGGGGCCCGTGAGGACCGTTCGCTGTTCGCGGGTCTGGTGGTGGACGACGCCTCGGCGGCGCTGGACGCCACCGCGGTGCGCGGTCTGCAGCGGATGCGCGGGGCGAATGCGGGTGCCGTGCTGCTGCTGCGGACGTTGGTGGACCTGCCAGAGGCGCTGCGGGCGCCGCTGTTCGGCGCGGTCGGCTGTCGGATGGCGTTCCCGGGGATCGCCCCGTGGGACGGGAAGCTGTTCTCGGAGGCCTGGGGGACGCACCTGGTGCAGGAGACCGCGGTCACCCACACCCCTGACACCTCCGGTGGCGTGATACGGCGGGCGGGGCGGGTCGGGCGGAAGGCGTTGTCGGGGACGACGGCGCAGACGGAGTCGGTGACGACGCGGGATGTGGAGCGGTTGCGGTGGTCGCCGTCGGATCTGGCGCACGCGTTGCCGGCGGGGCATGCGGTGGTGTCGTTGACGGCGGTGTCGGGGGAGCAGGTTCCGCCGTTGCTGGTGGACCTCAGGGGTTGACGGCGGGTTGCCGGGGAAGTCGCCTTCGAGGTGGATTCGGCAGTGCGGGTTGTCCGGAGCGTCCATAATGAAGGGGAGAGACCCTCACCAGTCCCACGTCCCTCTCCTCGCCCGGCCGCAACGGCGCGGTCAGGTCGATCCCTCGAAGGTGCCATGCCCCCCACACTCGCCTCCGTCGTCCGCAACACGTCGCTCCATCTGACGGTTCTCGCCGGTGCGGATCACCTGGAGCGGCCGGTCCGCTGGGTGCACACCAGTGAGCTGGACGACCCGACGCCGTTCCTGGAGGGTGGCGAGCTGCTGCTCACCACCGGTATCAAGCTGGGCCGTACGGCGGCGCAGTTGCAGGCGTACGTGCACCGGTTGGCCGATGCGGGGGTGGTGGGGCTGGGGCTCGGGGTGGGGTTGTCGCACACCGAGGTGCCGCAGCCGCTGGTGGACGCGGCGGCGCAGCGGGGGTTGCCGTTGCTGCGGGTGCCGGAGCCGACGCCGTTCATCGCGATCAGCAAGGTGGTGTCGGCGGCGCTGGCCGCGGAGCAGTACGAGGCGGTGACGACCAGCTTCGAGGCGCAGGAGGAGTTGACCCGGGCGGCGCTCGGCAAGGACGGCACGACGGCGGTGGTGCGTCGGCTGGCGGCCCGGCTGGGGGGCTGGGCGGCGCTGTACGACGGGTCGGGTGCGCTGTCGGTGGTGGCGCCGGACTGGGCGGCGCGCCGGGCGGGGCGGTTGGCGGCGGAGGTGGACCGGTTGCGTCGGCGGCCGGCGCCGTCGAGTGCTGCGTTGCAGGGGCGTGCGCCGGGGATAGACACGGCGGACGAGGACTACGTGGTGGTCCAGTCGCTGGGGGCGGACCGGCGGGCGCGGGGTTTCCTGGCGGTCGGGACCGAGGACCGGATCACGCCGACCGAGCGGTACGTGCTGAACGCGGCGGTGGCGCTGCTGACCCTCACCCTGGAGCGTTCGCGGGAGCTGCGGCAGGCCGAGGAGCGGATGGGCGCGGCGCTGCTGCGGATGGTGCTGGCCGGTGAGGTGTCGACGGCCCGCCAGGTGGCGGTGGGGCTGTTCGGGGGGATGCCGGAGGGGACGATACGGGTTCTGGTGGCGGGGGCCGGGCCGGCCAACGCGGATGCCGCGGAGGCGTTGGGGGAGCTGGGGGACCGGGCGGAGCAGGCGGGTTCCCGGGTGGGCGAGAAGCTGCTGGTGGCGCGGGAGGACGGTGCGCACGGGCCGCGGCTGATGGTGCTGGCGCTGGACAACGGCGCGGTGCACCGGGCCTGTCTGGGCGCGGTGGAGGAGCACGAGGGCTTGTCGTTGGGCGTTTCGGCGCCGGCCGCGCTGGAGGAGGCCGGGACGGCGCACGCGCAGGCCGAGCGGGCGCTGGCGGTGGCGTTGCGCGGTGGCCGCCGGTCGGTGGACCACGAGGAGGTCGGCGCGGGGTCGCTGCTGCCGCTGCTCGGCGAGGACGCGGTGACGGCTTTCGCGGAGGGGCTGTTGCGGCCGCTGCGGGAGCACGACCGGACGGCCCGCGGGGACTTGGTGGCTTCGTTGCGGGCGTGGTTGTCCCGGCACGGTCAGTGGGACGCGGCCGCGGCCGATCTGGGGGTGCACCGGCACACGCTGCGCTACCGGATGCGCCGGGTGGAGGAGTTGCTGGGCCGGTCGTTGGACGACACGGACGTGCGGATGGAGCTGTGGCTGGCGCTGCGGTCGGGCGAGGAGTGAGGCACCGGCGAGCAGTGAGGCACCGGCGACGGGCGGGGCACCGGCGAGGGGCGGGGTACCGGAGCGCACCGCCGAAGCCGTCCACCGCCGAAGCCGCCCAACGGCGGCGACGCACGGCCCGGTAGGACGCGGTGGAGTGGCCCCGGGGGCGAACGCTCCTAGTCGGCCAATCCGGTCGGTGCGCCGCCCCGCCTACCCTCAAAACCGGGTCCCACGTCCGTGGGCCGTAGGACAGACGAGGAGAGGGCCGGTACCACGGTGACCACCACGTACGATTTCTGGCTCGCCGGCCGCCGGGCGAGCGGTGACGCCGACTTCGAGGTGCACAACAGCTGGGACGGCCGTCTGGTCGGCAAGGTGAGCATCCCGACCGAGGCCCAGGTCGAGGAGGCGCTGGACGCCGCCGTCGCCGCGCTGCCGGTGTTCGCCGCCACCCCGGCGCACCAGCGTGCCGCCGCCCTGGACCACGTGGCCAAGCGGCTGACGGAGCGCACCGAGGAGCTCGCCCAGCTGGTCAGCGCCGAGAACGGCAAGCCGATCAAGTGGGCCCGCGGTGAGATCGGCCGCGCGGTGTCGGTGTTCCGCTGGGCCGCCGAGGAGGCGCGCCGCACCAACGGCGAGACCATGCGGCTGGACACCGACCCGGGCGGCGTGGGCCGTTTCGCGGTGGTGCGCCGCTTCCCGCGCGGCGTGGTGCTGGGGATCGCCCCGTTCAACTTCCCGCTGAACCTGGTCGCCCACAAGGTCGCTCCGGCGATAGCGGTCGGCGCCCCGATCATCCTGAAGCCGGCGCCGTCGACGCCGCTGTCGGCGATGGTGCTGGGCGAGATCCTGGCCGAGACCGACCTGCCGGTCGGTTCCTGGTCGATCCTGACGGTGCCGAACGACCGGATGCCGGCCCTGGTGCAGGACGAGCGCCTGCCGGTGATCTCCTTCACCGGTTCGGACAAGGTCGGCTACCAGATCATGGACTCGGTGCCGCGCAAGCACTGCACCCTGGAGCTCGGCGGCAACGCCGCGGCCGTGGTGCTCGCCGACTGGTCCTCGGAGGCCGACCTGGACTGGGCGGCCACCCGGATCGCGATGTTCGCCAACTACCAGGGCGGCCAGTCCTGCATCTCGGTGCAGCGGGTGATCGCCGACGCCTCGGTGTACGACGCGCTGGCGGAGAAGGTCGTGGCCAAGGTCAAGGCGCAGGTCACCGGTGACCCGGCCGACGACGCGACCGACGTCGGCCCGCTGATCGACGAGAACGCCGCGAAGCGCGTGGAGTCCTGGGTCGAGGACGCGGTCGCCAAGGGCGCCAAGGTGCTCACCGGCGGTACCCGCGAGGGTGCGACCTACGCCCCGACCGTGTTGGCCGACCTGCCCGCGGACGCCATCCTGGCCAAGGCCGAGGTGTTCGGCCCGGTGCTGTCGCTGCACCGGGTGGACGGCGTGGACGAGGCCTTCGCGGCCGTCAACGACTCGGCGTTCGGCCTCCAGGCGGGCGTGTTCACCCACGATCTGCAGACCGCCTTCCGCGCCCACCGGGAGCTGGAGGTCGGCGGTGTGATCATCGGCGACGCGCCGTCCTACCGTGCCGACCAGATGCCGTACGGCGGTGTCAAGGACTCCGGTGTCGGCCGTGAGGGCGTCAAGTACGCGATGGACGACTACACCGTCGAGAAGGTCATGGTCCTGACCGGCCTCGACCTCTGATCGTCGCCGTGGCGGCGCGGTAGTGCCGCCACCGCGGGAGGGCCCGGTTCGCCGAACCGGGCCCTCCTCGCGTTCACGCCTCCGCAGGGCTCGGCGTCCCCCCCCGCAGGGCTCGGTGTCCGCGTCGCCGCGCACCGCGGAGCTCGCGCCCGCGGGGGTTCAGCCGTCGTGCCCGGCGGCCGCGGCGACCGCCTCCTCGACGGTGGCGTCCCCGGCGACCAGTTCCAGGGTCAGCCCGGCGGTGCCGGGTTCGCGCAGCAGGGCGGCCAGGACGGCGGCGACGTCGGCCCGGTCCACCGCGCCGCGGTCGACCGCGGGGGCCAGCCGGACCCGGCCGGTGCCGGGGCCGTCGGTGAGCCGTCCGGGGCGCAGCACCGTCCAGTCCAGCGCGGTGCGGGCCCGGACGGCGTCGTCGGCGGCGCCCTTGGCCCGCAGGTAGGTCTCGAAGACCTGGTCGGCGGGGTGGTGGGCCTCGGCGTCGGCGGCCATCGCCGAGACCATCAGGTACCGGCGGACTCCGGCGAGTTCGGCGGCGTCGGCGAGCAGGACGGCGGCGTCCCGGTCGACGGTGTTCTTGCGGGCGGCGCCGCTGCCCGGTCCGGCACCGGCGGCGAAGACCACCGCGTCGGCTCCGGTGAGCAGTGCGGCGAGCTGGGTGGCGGTGGCGGCCTCCAGGTCGAGCAGCAGCGGCTCGGCGCCGGCGTCGACGAGGTCCTGGGCCTGTTCGGGGCGGCGGATGATCCCGGCGGGGCGCTCGCCGCGGGCGGCGAGCAGCCGTTCCAGCCTGAGCGCGATCTGTCCGTGGCCCCCGGCGATGACGGTACGCATGGTTCCGACGGTAGTCCCGGGGGCCGGAGGTCGTCCTGGGGAGTGCCGCGAACAGGACACAATGGGCGCATGACTTCGCTCGCCCACCCGCAGCTGCGTTTCACGCCCACCGTGGCGGACCCCTCCGGCCCCCGGGAGCTGGTGATCCTCGGGTCCACCGGGTCGATCGGCACCCAGGCCATCGACGTGGTGCTCCGCAACCCGGACCGCTTCCGGGTGGTCGCCCTGTCGGCGGCCGGCGGCCGGGTGGAGCTGCTGGCCGAGCAGGCGGTGCGGCTCGGCGTGCACACCGTGGCGGTGGCCGATCCGGCGGCCGAGCCGGCGCTGCGCGAGGCGCTGGCCGCGAAGGCGGCGGGCCGTCCGCTGCCGACCGTGCTGGTGGGCCCGGACGCGGCGACCGAGCTGGCCGCCCTGGAGTGCCACTCGGTGCTGAACGGCATCACGGGTTCGATCGGCCTGCGGCCGACGCTGGCCGCGCTGGAGGCGGGCCGGGTGCTGGTGCTGGCCAACAAGGAGTCGCTGATCGTCGGCGGTCCGTTGGTGAAGGCGGTCGCGAGGCCGGGTCAGATCGTGCCGGTGGACTCCGAGCACGCCGCGCTGTTCCAGGCTCTGGCCGGCGGTTCCCGGGCCGAGGTGCGCAAGCTGGTGGTCACCGCGAGCGGAGGCCCGTTCCGCAACCGGACGCGTGAGCAGCTGGCCGGGGTGACCCCCGAGGACGCGCTGGCGCACCCGACCTGGGCGATGGGCCCGGTCGTCACGATCAACTCGGCCACCCTGGTGAACAAGGGCCTGGAGGTGATCGAGGCGCACCTGCTGTACGACGTGCCGTTCGACCGGATCGAGGTCGTGGTGCATCCGCAGTCGGTGGTGCATTCGATGGTGGAGTTCACCGACGGCTCGACCCTGGCGCAGGCCAGTCCGCCGGACATGCGGATGCCGATCGCGCTGGGCCTGGGCTGGCCGGACCGGGTGCCGGACGCCGCCCCGGGCTGCGACTGGACCAGGGCCGCGACCTGGGAGTTCTTCCCGCTGGACGACGAGGCCTTCCCGGCGGTCGAGCTGGCCCGCGAGGTGGGCACCCTGGGCGGTACGAATCCGGCGGTCTTCAACGCGGCCAACGAGGAGTGCGTGGAGGCATTTCTGAAGGGCCGCCTCGCTTTCACCGGAATCGTGGACACTGTTGCCAAGGTCGTGGCCGAGCACGGTCAGCGGGACGGCGGTTCGGCGGCGGGAACTTCCCTGACCGTGGAGGACGTCCTGCACGCGGAGGACTGGGCGCGTGCCCGGGCCCGCGAGCTGGCGGCCGGCTGACGGCCGACCGACGGCCCGATTGCGGTAGGACGAGACGATGAGCGGAGCGGCATGACGGAGGACCAGCGGTGGCAACGGTTTTGACGGTGGTCGGCATCCTGGTCTTCGTCATCGGGCTGCTCATCTCGATCGCCTGGCACGAACTCGGCCACCTCTCCACGGCCAAGCTGTTCGGCATCCGGGTGCCGCAGTACATGGTCGGCTTCGGCCCGACCCTCTGGTCGCGGCGCAGGGGCGAGACCGAGTACGGCATCAAGGCGATCCCGTTCGGCGGGTACATCCGGATGATCGGGATGTTCCCGCCGGGCGCGGACGGCCGGATCACCAAGCGCAGCAGCTCGCCCTGGCGCACCATGATCGAGGACACCCGCGAGGCCTCCTACGAGGAGCTCCAGGAGGGTGACGAGAGCCGGCTCTTCTACACCCGCAAGCCGTGGAAGCGCATGATCGTCATGTTCGCCGGGCCGTTCATGAACCTGGTCCTGGCGTTCGGGCTCTTCCTGACGGTCATGATGGGCTTCGGCGTCTCGATGAACGTGCCGACGGTCAGCACCGTCGCCCAGTGCGTGGTCAAGGCGGGCCAGCCGACCGACAGCTGCCCGGAGGGCGCGGCGCAGACCCCGGCCGCCCGGGCCGGGCTGAAGGCGGGCGACCGGATCGTCTCCTTCGACGGGGACCGGATCGGCACCTACGACCAGCTCCAGGCGGACATCCGCAGGTCGGCCGGCCGGACGGTGCCGGTGGTGGTCGAGCGGGACGGGCAGCGGCTCACCCTCAACCCGACCATCGCGGTCAACGACGTCCAGAAGTACGACGGCAACGGCATCCCGATCAAGGGCCAGACCGTCCAGGCCGGGTTCCTCGGGTTCACTCCTGCGAGTGGTGTGGTCCAGCTCGGTTTCGGTCAGTCGCTCGACCGGATGTACGACATGACCGAGAACGGGGTGAAGTCGCTGATCGCCCTGCCGGGCAAGATCCCGGGGCTGTGGAACGCGGTCGTCGGCGACGCCCCGCGCGACCCGGACTCGCCGATCGGCATGGTCGGCGCGGCCCGGGTCAGCGGGGAGGTCTTCTCGCTCGACATCCCCGGGACCCAGCGGATCGCGTTCTTCGTGAACCTGCTGGCGGGGATCAACCTGTCGCTCTTCCTCTTCAACATGCTGCCGCTGCTCCCGCTGGACGGCGGGCACATCGCCGGCGCGGCCTGGGAGGCGGTCCGGCGCCGGCTCGCACAACTGTTCCGGCGGCCCGACCCGGGCCCCTTCGACGTCGCCAAGCTGATGCCGGTGGCGTACGTGGTGGCCAGCATCTTCATCGGTTTCACGCTGCTGGTGATGGTCGCCGACCTGGTGAACCCGGTGAAGATCAGTTAGGGCGTTCGGGTACCACGGGTGTGCTGGGCGCCATGGCGGTGCCGTACCGTGGAGGCCGGGTGCGCGACGTCAGCGCGCCCGGCCTCGGCCGTGTCACGGCCGGGCGGTCGACCACACCTCAACCCCGGGGAACCCTGCGCACATGACCGCGATCTCGCTCGGTATTCCGTCCCTGCCGCTCAAGCCGCTGGCGAAGCGCCGCTACTCCCGGCAGATCATGGTCGGCAACGTGCCGGTCGGCGGCGACGCCCCGGTCTCGGTGCAGTCGATGACCACCACGGTGACCTCGGACATCAACGCCACGCTCCAGCAGATCGCCCAGCTCACCGCGTCCGGCTGCCAGATCGTCCGGGTCGCCGTTCCCTCGCAGGACGACGCCGACGCGCTGCCGATCATCGCCAAGAAGTCGCAGATCCCGGTCATCGCGGACATCCACTTCCAGCCGAAGTACGTCTTCGCGGCGATCGACGCCGGCTGTGCGGCGGTGCGCGTGAACCCGGGCAACATCAAGGCCTTCGACGACAAGGTCGGCGAGATCGCCAAGGCCGCCAAGGACGCGGGCGTGCCGATCCGGATCGGCGTCAACGCCGGCTCGCTGGACAAGCGCCTGATGGAGAAGTACGGCCGGGCCACCCCGGAGGCGCTGGTCGAGTCGGCGCTGTGGGAGTGCTCGCTGTTCGAGGAGCACGACTTCCGCGACATCAAGATCTCGGTCAAGCACAACGACCCGGTCGTGATGATCAACGCCTACCGCCAGCTCGCCGCCGCGTGCGACTACCCGCTGCACCTCGGCGTGACCGAGGCCGGGCCGGCCTTCCAGGGCACCATCAAGTCGGCGGTCGCCTTCGGCGCGCTGCTGGCCGAGGGCATCGGCGACACCATCCGGGTCTCGCTCTCCGCCCCGCCGGCCGAGGAGATCAAGGTCGGCAACCAGATCCTGGAGTCGCTCGGGCTGCGCGAGCGCGGCCTGGAGATCGTCTCCTGCCCGTCCTGCGGCCGCGCCCAGGTGGACGTCTACAAGCTCGCGGAGGAGGTCACCGCCGGGCTGGAGGGCATGGAGGTGCCGCTGCGGGTGGCCGTCATGGGCTGCGTCGTGAACGGTCCGGGCGAGGCCCGGGAGGCCGACCTCGGGGTCGCCTCCGGAAACGGCAAGGGGCAGATCTTCGTCAAGGGCGAGGTCATCAAGACCGTCCCGGAGTCGAAGATCGTCGAGACCCTGATCGAGGAGGCGCTGAAGCTCGCCGAGCAGATGCAGGCGGCGGGCGTCGAGGCGGGGGCGCCGACGGTGGTCGCGGGCGAGTGAGGGGCCGCGGGGCGGTGGGCCCCGCGTAGTCCGTTCCGGCGGCCGTAGGCTGTCCGGACCGTGCGGGAGCGCCCGCGCGATGTTTTCCGGAAGCGGGGCCGTCCGTTCGCGGACGGCCCCGCGGCCGTAGCCGGGTGGGGCCACGGAGTAGGGTGCGGCCAGAGTCGTCTCAGTGAGGTGCTGTCTCGATGCTCGATCGAGGTGTGATGCTCCCGAGCTCCTTCCAGGCCGTCCGGGCCCTGGCCACCACCCGTGTGCTGGAGCCGCCGGACCTCCCGGACGCCCTGGAGGTCCTCCGCCGCGACCCGGTCGCCAACGCCTTCGTCGCCACCAGGGTCGAGGCCGTCGGGCTGGACCCGTGGCGGCTCGGCGGGGAGATGTGGGGCTGGTACGACGGGGACGGCGTGCTGGAGTCGCTCTGCTACGCCGGGGCGAACCTGGTCCTGGTCGACGCCGGTCCGGAGGCGGTCGCGGCGTTCGCGGAGCGGGCCCGCCGGCAGGGGCGGCGCTGTTCCTCGATCGTCGGGCCGGCGGCCGCCACCGCGGGCTTCTGGGCGCGGCTGGAGCGCAGTTGGGGGCCGGCCCGGGACGTGCGGGCGCACCAGCCGCTGATGGCGACCTCGGAGCCCTCGGTGGAGATCGCGCCGGATCCGCTGGTGCGCAGGGTGCGGCGCGACGAGGTCGAGGCCCTGATGCCGGCCTGCGTGGCGATGTTCACCGAGGAGGTGGGCGTCTCGCCGCTGGCCGGCGACGGGGGGCTCCTGTACCAGGCGCGGGTGGCCGAACTCGTGTCCACCGGGCGGTCGTTCGCGCGGTTCGGCGAGGACGGGCAGGTCGTCTTCAAGGCGGAGATCGGTGCGGTGACGGAGGGCGCCTGTCAGATCCAGGGGGTCTGGGTCGCGCCCGAGCACCGCGGGCGGGGGCTCTCCGAGACGGGGATGGCGGCCGTCCTGGAGATCGCGTTGCGGGAGGTGGCGCCGGTGGTGTCGCTGTACGTCAACGACTTCAACCTGCGGGCCCGGGCCGCGTACCGGCGGGTGGGGTTCCGGGAGGTCGGGGCGTTCATGAGCGTGCTCTTCTGAGCGGGCGGAGCGGGTTGCCCGGGGTGCTGTTGGGATCTTCGGCCGCGCTGCCGGGCCGCTGGTAGTAACGTCCGGAGCATGGATCAGCTGACCGGGGTGACGATCGAGGCCATCGACCTTGCGGCCTGGGCGCCGCAGGCGCTCGAGGTTCAGGCGGAGGCGTTCGGGCTGACGCCCGAGGAGGTCGCGGTCCGGCTGCACATCGTGGGGCGGCACGCCCTGCAGCCGGGGGTGATCGCGCTCGGGGCGATGAGCGGGGGCCGGCTGGTCGGCTTCGGGTACGGGATGCCCAACCAGCGGGAGCACTGGTGGAGCACCGTCATCGAGCCCTACCTGGCCGCCCGGGGGTACGGGGGCTGGCTGGACGGGGTCTTCGCCGTCACCGAGCTGCACGTGCTGCCGGAGTTCCAGGGGCAGGGGATCGGCTCGCGGCTCATCCGGGCGCTGTGCGAGCGTTCGGGGCTGGAGCGGAGCATCCTGTCGGCGATCGACGCGGAGACGCCGGCCCGGCGGCTGTACCGGGCGCTGGGGTACCAGGACCTGGCGCGCGCGGTGCGGTTCCCGGCGACGGACCGGCTGTACGCGGTGATGGGGGCCCGGCTGCCGCTGAGCGGGGCCGGGGCGTAGCAGCCCGCGGTCAGAGGGCGCCGGCGAATTCGAGGTGGAGCTCGGCGTCCTCCCGGCGGTCCGCGGCGAGGGCGCGCAGGGCGAGGTCGACGGCGCGGAACAGGGACCAGCCGCGCAGGCGCTCCCGGTCGACCTCGAGGGCCTCGGAGAGCCGGCCCAGGCGGCGGCGGACGGCGGCGGGGGCGCCGGGGGATCCGAACAGGGTGTCGGCGCGGTCCAGGGCGAGGCGGGCCAGGTCGAAGGCGCGTTCGCCGGCCAGCGGGCGCGGGTCGATGGCCAGCCAGGGGGCGCGGTCGGCGGCCAGGACGTTGCCGTGGTGGAAGTCGCCGTGCAGTAGGAACGACTCGTCGGTGGAGCCGGCCAGGTCCCGGGCGGTGTCCAGGGCCTCGTCGATCAGCGGTCGCGCCTCGGCGGCGGTGTGGGGGCCTTCCGCGAGGCGGGCGGTGGCGGCGATCCGTCCGGGGACGTCGGGGAAGGGGTGGTCCTCGGGGAGCGCGGTCCAGAGGCGGTGCAGCAGGCTGGTGGCCTCCAGCATGGCCTTGGGCTCGGCGAGGGAGCGCAGCGGGATCTCGCCGTGGAGGCGTTCGAGCAGGAGGACGCCCTCGTCAGGGTCGGCGTCGAGGAGGAGGACCGCTCCGCGGCCGGCCCAGTGGGCGAGGGCGGCGTCCTCGTGGGCGGTCTCGGGGGTGGTCAGGCCGATCTTGAGCACGGCGGGGGAGAGGTCGTCGCGGTGGACGTACGCGACGAGGCTGAGGCTGCCGCCGGGGTCGAGGATCCGTTCCAGGGTGAGGTTCCGGGCGGCGAGGTGGGCGGCGGCCCTGGCGGGGAGGGCGGCCAGCCACCGGCGGCCGGGCTCGCCGTGGGCGGCGGTGACGGTGTTCGTCAGCCGGCTGGGGACGGTGATGGTGGGTTCGGCTCCCGACATGGGTCCATTGTCGGGGTTTGGGGCGCGCGGCTCCGGCGAGGTCCGGGAACTGCTTCTTCGCCTCTTCGGTGAGGTTTCCCTTGTCGTCGAAG